>CAYZNP010000006.1:0-20083 GCA_964479815.1 Microcaldota archaeon | reverse complement strand
CGAACAGCCCCACGCCGCGCGCCTTTCCACCGATGGTCCACCAGATGATGTTGGAATCGGCGTATCTGATTCTTTCCCTCTCCAACTCCTCTGCGCTGCTTATGCCAGGCGACATGTAAACGAGCTTCTGGACCAGGTCCTGCTTGCGCACCCTGGTTTCATTGGGATCCTCCACTGCCACGTTTATCACAATGTGCGTGTTTGGATCCTTGTTCGCGTCGCTGGGGAGGAGCAGGACGTCAACCGGATAGTTGTTGGCGTAGCCGCCATCCACTGTCCAGCCCCTGTCCGTGGACAGCACCTTCTTGGTACCCCCCTCCTCTATGGCCGTGAACTCCCTTCTATTGAATGCCACGCTCTGGAATACCGGCAGGCACATGCTGGAAAACACGCCTTTCGCTATGGGCATGTCAGGGTCGAACTCGCGCGAGAATACCACCTTTTTGTATGTTGAGAATGACCCCGGCTTGCCATCTGGGACTTCCCTGCCTTTTCTGACGAACACGTTTTCCCACTCGTTCCAGGAGTTCACCAGCACCGCCGTATTGTAAAGGAACGGCATTTCATTGTATTTCACGTGGCTGCCCTGAAGCACGCCATCTATGAACCTCATCACCCTGTTGCCGCTGAGTATGCCTTTCGTGAGGTTGGCGTTCAGCGAGAAAAGCAGGGACTTGAGCAGTTTTTCGTCAAGGCATTCCCACACCGTGTTATAGTCCACGCCCATGCGGTCGAACAGGGTGGCAAGCGCGCCTGCAGACGTGCCTGCGTACGCCTTTATCGGGATGTCATTCTTTCTCAGCGTTTCAAGGAAGGACAGGAAAGAGACCACCCTCAGCCCCCCTCCGCTGAGCGCGATTGACAGGCTGCAGTCCCTGGGCCCTTTCCCCTGCATCTTCGCTTCCCTGAGGGGCAGCGCGCTGCTCTTGTAGGGCGCAGCTCTCTGGTCCATGAGCACGTCGTAGAACCTGTTTATCGCATTCATGTGTTTGGGAGTCGGTTCCGTTCTCTTCTTGAAAAGGCCCAGATCAGCCGTCGCATTCAGCTTTTTTGCCCTGCTGCTGATTACGATGTCGGCGACAGGCCCTATGAAATAAGGTATATTCGTTAACAATGCCACGTTCCCCCCAGTATAGTGTGGCAACTAGTGTTTAAAAAATAGTAATGCGGGAAAAACCTGGAGAATCAGCGCTTCTTTGCCAGCCTCATGAGCTTCCTCACTTTGGACATCTTGCTCTTGTTGCTGGGCTTCCGCCCCTTCGGGCGTTTTGCCTTGATTTTTTTCCTTGCCTTCGGCTTAGCCTTCCGTTTTGCCATTTTGGTCACCATCTGGATCCTGACATCTGGACTCGGTGAAGAAGAATTTCAAACGATTGCAGATATCAAGCTTAACCTATCCGCTCGTTTTAGATATCTACTTCGTGCCATAGGCAAGCATACACAGGCATAGGTTTCATATGGTGAGTTATAGTCCAGACACCACACTAATGGCCGACTACCCGCCAGAGGCTGCTATAGACGCATCCTTTTCAGGACAACCGAAATATCCTCGTCAGAATCCATCAGAGGGGATAGGATATGAAGCACAAGATTCTTAATTTTTTCGGTTATGCGTGGCAGAAAAGGTATGTTTGGCTATGATTTTCCACACGAAACAGCCCAAATCAGCATGCGATTATCCATATAACGTCTTCAGCTTCTGGAGCGCCTCGCCTAGCTTATTCACTTCATCAACGGTATTATACACGTAGCAGCTGGCACGGACTGCGCCATCTTTCGCCCCGAGCGCTTCCATGGCCGGCTGCGCGCAGAAGAAACCGCTGCGGACTGCGATGTCGTGCTTGTCGAGCATGAGCGCAAGGTCATGTGGCTTCGCCCCTTGAAGGTTGAAGGAGTATAATGCGCTGTGCGACCCGCCCTGCGGGCCGTAGACCGTCGCGCCCGCGGCCTCAAGCTGCCCCCGCAGCGCTGCGCCGAGCGCTCTCTCGTGCGCTTCCAGCTTTTCCATGCCCAGACGTTTCAGGTAGTCGCACGCGGCCGCGAGCCCCAATATGCCGCCGTAGTGCTGGACCCCTGCCTCGAACCTGGTCTGGTCGTTCATCGCGTCTATCTTCCCGCCGGTGACCGTCTTCACGGTCCCGCCGCCGCTCATCAATGGCTCGAGCCTGTCCAGCAGCTCTTTTTTCGACACGAGCGCGCCTATGCCGGTCGGGCCGAGCATCTTGTGGCCTGAGAAGCAGAGGAAATCGAACCTGTCTTTCCTGAAATCCGTTTTCGAGTGCGGCACGCCCTGGGCGCCGTCGATGCATATGAGCGCGCCGTTGTCGTGGGCTATCTTCGCCACTTCGCGCGCATTGCCTTTCCAGCCTGTGGTGTTGCTGCCGTTGTTCGTCACCACCAGCGCTGTTTCCCTGTCTATGGCCTGCGACCACTTCTCCGTGCTGACGGTGCCGTCGCTTTCGCAGCCGGCGATTTCCAGCTTTATCGTGCCCTTGTCCCTGAGCTTCATCAGGGGAAGCAGCACAGAATGGTGCTCCATGACGCTGGTGACGACCTTCTTCCTCTTCGAGTAGTCAAGTCCGTTGGCCACCGTGTTGAGCCCTTCGGTGGTGTTCCTCGTCCAGACCAGGCCGGATGCGTCCGCAGCGACGAAAGAGGCGACCTTCGCCCGCGCCTCTTCTGTTTTTTCGCTGGTCTTCCTGCCGAACCTGTGCGAGCTCCTTCCGGCGCAGGCCCCCAGTTCCCTGTAGTATGATATCTCCGCATCGATGACCTGCACGGGCTTGAGCGACGTGCATGCGCTGTCAAGGTAAACGAGCTGCGGGTTTGCGTTCAGGAACGGGAAGTCCTTGCGCACGTCCATCAGCTCCCCTCCGGGGCGGGCCCGCCCGCCGCAGCTATCGCACTCTCGAAATCCGTGAGCGGCTTCGGGCCGACGAGCGGCTTGCCGTTGATGAAGAAGGTTGGCGTAGCGTAAATGTGCGCGTTCCTGCCCTCCTGCACGTACCTCGCGAGCTCGGCGCCGGTCTCGTTGTTGTCGAAGCAGGCGTTGAACCCTGCCATGTCAAGCCCTGCGCTCTGCGCGAGCGCCTTCAGGTCCGTTGTGCTTCCTGCAGTGCACGCCACCTGGTTCCTGAATATCAGGTCCTGCAGCTCCCAGGATTTGTCCTGCCTGTAGGCGCACAGCACTGCGCGGGCGTCGTCGAAGCTGTTGTTGTGGTTGGGCAGCGGGAAGGGCTTGAACACGTAGTATATGGTCCCGTTGTACCGCTGCAGCAGCGTTTTCATTGTGGATTCTACTTCCTTGGTGTACGGGCATGTGAAGCAGCCGAACTCTATGATGGTGACGTTGGCGCTGGCATTGCCCGCGGCCATGCCGTCCAGGGCAGTGGGCGGGATGAGGTCCGTCGGCTCGCTGAACCTGCCGTAATCGCCGGTGATGTCGTTGAGTATGCATGCGCCTATAGCCTGCGGCCCGTCGCAGTTGCCGTAGACGTAGAAATTGTAGACGCCGACCGCCGTGTATGCCAGGCTGCCGACCGTGATGAGCACGAAGAGCCACGAGAGGGCCGCGAAGTGGCGGTTTATCAGCTTCGCCAGCGGCGGGGAATGCCTGAGCACGGCTGAAACTACATCCGCCTTTATCCTCTCGTCCAGGCCGGTGTCGCACGGCTTCATCATCAGCGTCCTGAAGACGCAGCGGAAGCCTTCCTTCGCGAGCGGCCTGTATTTCGCCGAGAAGATTGACATGACGGCGAACACGAAAAACGCTATGATGCACAGTACCATGTATTGCTCCCTATCCCGCACTCTGCGGGTATCTAGCCATCTCTTATCAGCAGAATAATATATTTATAGGTTCTTGGGCGACAGTTATGTGATGGAAATGCTCAGGATACTCGTTTTCGGCAACCCGCTTGTCGCCGAGGACTCCCTGCCGCTGCGGCTGATGCCCACGTTGCGTAAACGTTTTCCTGCCGTCGAGTTCAAGGAGTTCGACGCAGCGGAGAACCTGGAGGATGAGGACAGGGATTTGGTCATATTGGATACGGCAAAAGGCCCGGACAAGGTGGTCCTTCTGGAGGGCATCGATAAGATAGAGACCGGCAAGATATATTCCATGCACGATTTCGACCTCGCGCTGACGCTGAAGATACTGAAGAAGCTGAAACTCGTCGATTCAGTCAGGATAATCGCGGTGCCGGCGGGCTATCCCGAAAAGAAGGCGCTTGGCGAAACATGCGCAGTCATTTCCAGTTTACTTTGAGGAAATGCGTGGCGCAGCTCATGCACGGGTCGTAGGCGCGTATGAGCTTCTCTATCTCGAGCTGCATCCTGTCCCTGTCCATCCCCTGGTCGAGCTTCTGCTGGGCGAGCGCGCCCACGTCCTTATCCATCTTTATGTGGTTCTGGGACGTGGGTATGACCAAATCAGCGAATTCTATCTTTCCTGCATCGTCTATCTTCAGGTTGTAGTAGAGCGTGCCGCGCGGCGCCTCCAGCACTCCGACGCCCTCTGACTTTTTCAACGTTATCACCGGCTTGGGCTCGTCCTTGAACTCCAGCGATTCGAGCATCTCAACCGCCGAGTCGATGCAGTGCACGACCTCTATCGCCTGGGCGAGGTTGTTGTGGAAGATATTTTTCGACGGGAACAGGGCCAGCGCCTTCTTCAGATCCCTGCGCGTGTGCGGGTGGAGCGTGCCCTTGTTCATGTTGAGCCTGGCCAGCGCGCCGACGACGTAAGGGCGCCCCTGGAACTCGAAGCCCGGCGCCTGGGAGTATGGGCGCACTGATTTCTGCAGGTGGTGGCGGAAGTTCCTGCGCCCGATGCAGATGCCGTCCGAGGACATCAGGTCCCCGCCCCGGTAGCTGAACCTGCTGTTCCTGAGCGCGATGTACGTCGTGTCCGTGTCGAACCTGAAATCGCATTCGCGGAATATGTCCACGAACTCCACGGCCGCATGCCTCACGCTGCGCAGGCGCTGCGCTACGCGTTTCGCGTCGTCCGCGTTCGGTATTTTCATGAACCCGCCGACCTGCGGGAATGGCGCGTGGACTGCCCTTCCCCCCGTGAGCACGCACAGGTCGTTGCCAGCGGATTTCACGTCGAAGGCCTTGTGCACGAGGTCGTGCTCCCGGCCGTGGTCCGCGAATTCCAGCAGCGAGTCCTTGCCGAACACGTCCGGCAGGCAGAACAGGTAGAGGTGCATCGCATGGTCGCGTATGTTCAGGCCGTAGAGCAGCAGGTCCCTGAGGTTCCTGGTCTGGGGCGAAGGCTTGATGTCGAGCGCGTCCTCCACGCAGTTGATGCAGCACATGAGGTGCGCGATGGAACACGTCCCACATATCCTGGAAACCACCTGGTGCACGCCCAGCGCCGGCTTGCCTATGGCGCCGGTGGTGAAGAAGCGCTTGTTCTCCACTATCCTGAGCTTCGAGCCGACCACCTTCCCGTTCTTCACGCTTATGTCCAGGTCTGTATGCCCCTCAATCTTGCAGAGGTTCTTTATGGTGATGTCGAAATCCTGGCCGTGCATTCATTTCCCTCCTACGAAATATACATATACGAGATAGTTCTCCGTCCGGTTCGCAACGTCATGCACCGTTTGCTCCGGTATGAACACGCATTCGTCCTTCCGCAGCATTTTCGCCTCGCCGTTCGCAGTCACCGTGGCCTCGCCCTCGAGCACCAGCAGGACCTCCTCCCCGTTCCCGGTCGTGTGCTCGCCGACGCTCTTCCCCGGCGCCAGGCAGATGCACCCGCCCTTTATCTTCGCGCCCCGCACCAGCCCGCCGTTTGCGTCCCTGACGTTCATGACATCCATGCTACTTCGCCCCGAACTCGCTGAGGTACTTGTTGAGCACTTCTAGGAATCTGGCCTCTATCATCGGGCAGCCATCCACCTTGTCATCGACCTTGACGACCTCGTCCACCCGCAACACCTTTTCGTAGAGGTTCCACTGCCTGAGAAATGGCGCTATCTGTGCCATCTGAGCCTGGGAGAAGTCGTTCCTCTGCGCGGACGGGTATCCTGTGCATGCGCAGGAGCCTGTGGCCACAAGGTATTTCGTCTTGGAGCGTATGTCAAGGAGCTTCACCCTCTCCCTGTCGTTGGATATGGCACCCTCCACGAAGAACACGTCGAAACTGTCAAGGACATTCTTGGACTTGAGCGGCCTGCAGTAGCGAAAATCTACCTTCGCCTTCCACTCGAAGTAATGCTTGTTCATGAGCTCCAGCAGCACTATGGAGCTGTCCTCGCTGCACGTGAAAGTTATCCATCCGACTCTCAGTTTCGCCATCCATCCCGCTTTCTCGCCGAGGGGTTTAAAACCTTATTATGCAATCCCAAGACATGGCGGAGAATCCAGGCAATTACAGCAAGGGGCTAGTCCTTGCGCTGCTGGCTGCGCTCGTCAGCGGCGTTTCCGTTTTCGTGAACGGCGTGGCGGTTTCGCTTGCAGACCCGTTCGCATATACGGCGCTCAAGAATATGGGCGCGCTCGCGTTCATCGCGGCCATCACGCTGGCGCTTGCCGGCGTCCGGCACTTCCGCAACCTTTCATTGCGCCAGTGGGGCCTCCTCGTACTGGTCGGCGTGGTCGGTGGCAGCATCCCCTTCCTGATGTTCTTCTGGGGACTGAAGCTCGGAGGCGCAGCCGTCAGCTCGTTCATATACCGCTCGCTGTTCATATTCGCCGGCGTCACCGGCTACCTCATACTGAAGGAGGTGCCGTCGCCCAGGGACGTGGCTGCGGGCTTCGTCATCCTGGCAGGCAACGCGCTGCTGGTGTCAGGCGAGGCTGCGTTCGGCCTCGGCCAGGCGCTCGTGCTGGGTGCAACGGTGCTCTGGGCGGTTGAATACGCGATTTCGCGCAAGTTGATGAGCGACGTCCATCCCCAGGCGGTTATGGCGTCGAGGATGTTCTTCGGCTCCATCGTCCTGCTAGGATTCCTGGCTGCCACAGGTTCGCTCGGCGCCCTTTTCAGCGCCGATAGCGCGGTTCTCGGCTGGCTGGCCCTGACGTCGCTGCTGCTCTGCGGCTTCCTCTTCACCTGGTACAACGCCTTGAAGAACCTGCCGTTGGTGAAGGCGAGCGTGATATTCACGCTCGGCGGGATCGTCACTGCCGTGCTCAACGCCATTTTCCTCAGCAAGGCGATAACCCTGGTGCAGGCCACTGGGCTTGTTCTCATCCTTGGCGGCGTGCTGCTGGCCGTTGGCATCGCGTCGTTCGTCCGCTCATCGCTAAGGCTGCCGCAGGCTCTTCCCTGGCTGGTCGAATGAACGGGGCGGAGCTTGCCGCACGCTATGCGTTCCCTCCCAACAGCCTGCGCTATTGCGGCCAGCCGACGTTCATCGCTGCGCTGCGGTCCGGCAAGCCACGCGCACTCGAAAAGGAACTGAAAAAATTCACCGCCCATTACGGCTACCTCTCGCTCATCGCTGCGGAAAACGGGCTGAAGCCGTTCGACGTGCGCGTCGTCCGCGCGTTCTGGACCGGGAACAGGCTGCTCGAGAACGTTTCCGCCGCGGCGATGCGCCATTTCATCGCCAGAATAATAAAGGGCCGTGCGCGCGCCCGGAAACTCGCGGAAAACCTGCCTGCGGGGATAATGCCGCACCACAGCTTCAACCCGCTCTACGTCAATTTCGTCAGCGGCAAGGTCGCGCGCTCAATCAGCAATTACGATTCGTGCTGCGTGACCTGGGGGAGGGTGCTCTCGCTATCCGGCACGTCTGCGACTCTCAGACGCCATTCCATAGCACGGGAATCCGGCAGGTTCGTCCTAAGGCCAAGGACCGCCACTGTCGCGCTGGAAAAGAACGGCGTCCGCCTCGTCGGTGCGCTCAAAAAAGGCGACCTGGTATCGGTCCACTGGGCCATGGCCATAGAGCGGCTTGCGCCGGAGCAATCCGCAGCATTGAAAAAATATACCCTGAAGAATATCGCTGCCCTGAATTATGCGGCAAAGCGGTGATCCGGCCGATGTTTGATGACTTTTTGAGCAACCCTTTCAACCGCTACCTTGCCGTCGCGCTGGTGCTCCTTGGCATCGCCATCTACCTCACAGGCCCGCAGGCGGCAGAGGAGCCTTCAACTGCAAAACTGGCGGTCCATTTTTTCTATTCCCCCACCTGCCCGCACTGCGCAGTCCAGGAACCGTTCAACAACAAGCTCGCTGCTGAATTCCCGGATGTCAGAATCGTCAGGCATGACGTGACCGTGGCAGACGAATACCGCCTCCTGCTCATCATGGCGCAAAACTTCAGCATAGATGAACCCCAGCTCGCCACGCCAATGACGTTCGTGGACGGCAGCGTTTTCAGGGGCTTCGAATCCGAAGCGACGACCGGCGCGGAACTGCGCGCCGCCATAGCATCCTGCCTGGAGGGGACGTGCAACCGGACGGTTTCGGTGCCCGGCGAATCCCTGCTGAAGAATTTTGACATCCCGCTGCTCGGCAAGGCTGACCTGTCCACGTTGTCCCTGCCAGTGCTGGCCGTGGTCCTCGGCCTTGTTGACGGCTTCAACCCCTGCGCCATGTGGGTCCTGGTATACCTCATCGGCCTTGTAATGGAACTGAACGACAGGAAGCGCCTCATGCTCATCGTCGGCACCTTCCTGCTCGCCTCCGGCGTCCTTTATTTCCTGTTCATGACCGCCTGGCTGAACGCCTTCCTCTTTCTGGGCTATGTCCGGCCGGTAACAATACTTATCGGCCTGGTTGCGCTTGGCGGCGGCATATTATCCATAAAGGAATATTTCGATACCAAGGGCGCCATGGTCTGCGAGGTGACTGGCGGCGAGGAGAAGAAAAAACTAGCCACGCAGATGCGCGAGATGATTTCCGCGCCGCTTACCTGGGCGGTGCTGGCAGGGCTGGTGGTGCTGGCATTCACGGTCAATTCCATAGAATTCGTCTGCTCGTCAGCCATTCCGGCCGTATTCACGCAGGTCCTCGCGCTAAATAAGCTGCCCACATGGCAGTACTATGCCTACATCCTGCTATACGACCTATTCTTCATGCTGGACGACCTGCTGGTGTTCGGCTCCGCCCTCCTAATCTACGGCGATGTGGGCGAGAAATACGCGAAATACTGCAAAATCCTTGGCGGCGTGATAATGCTCATACTGGGCGTGATGCTGCTGTTCGCCCCGCAGATGTTGCGCTAGGATTTGGTGCCTGGCCGGCGGCGCCCTTCATAAGGTTTTTTTAACCCTCTCTGCGACTGGAAGGCATGGCAACCACCAACAAAAAAGCCATACTACTCATCATAGACGGGCTGGGCGACCTGCCCACTCCGAAGACGCCGCTGCAGATGGCCAGGAAGCCGAACCTGGACGCGCTGGCGAAGGCCGGCATGACAGGCATGCTGGCGCCAGTCAAGCGCTACATCGTGCCAGGCAGCGACACCTCGCACCTGCAGATACTCGGCTATGACCCGGCCATATTCTACCATGGCAGGGGCCCGCTGGAGGCGCTCGGCCTCGGCATGAGCATGCGCAACGGCGACATAGCGTTCCGCGCGAACTTCGCCACCGTGAAGGACGGCAAGGTCATCGACAGGCGCGCGGGCAGGATAGACACGAAAACGGCCACGTCGCTTTCAAGGAACCTCTCCATGAAGATAGAGGACGTGCAGCTGGAATTCTGCAACTCGGTCGAGCACCGGGGCGCGCTCGTTTTGCACGGCCCGGGGCTGAGCCACAACGTATGCGAGACAGACCCGCACGAGCTCGGGCCGCTGCACGCGTGCCATCCGCTTGACAGCTCGCGCGAGGCAGCCAAGACCGCACGCATCATCAACCGGTTCACTGAGATCTCCACGCGCATGCTCTCGGCCGCTCCGGAAAACAGGAAGCGTGCCAAGCCGGCCAACGCGCTTTTATTGCGCGGCGCAGGGTATTACGCGCAGGTGCCGTCTTTCACCGAGCGTTTCGGCATAGATGCAGCCTGCGTCGCAGGCGGCGCCCTCTACAAGGGCATCGCCAGGTACCTCGCAATGGACGTGGTGCTGGTGCGAGGCGCGACCGGCGACAGGAACACCGACCTGAAGGCCAAGGCGCAGGCAGCGGTCAAGGCGCTGGGCGACTACGACGTCGTGTTCATGCACGTGAAGGCCTGCGACAGCGCAGGCCATGATGGCGACGTGGAAGGCAAGATTAGAATGATAGAGCGGATTGACGCGGAGGCGATACCCATCCTCAGGAAAAGCGGCGCCTACCTGGTGATAACCAGCGACCATTCCACTCCATGCTGCCGGAAGGCGCACTCAGGCCACGAGGTGCCGATACTCGTCTATGGGAAGGACGAGCGGACGGACGGCGTGACGAGCTTTGATGAGATGAGCTGTGCCTGCGGCGGGCTCGGCCACATAAAAGGCAAGGACATAATATACCTGATTTTGAACCTGATTGAGAAGGCGCAGAAATACGGGAGCTAGCCCGGGCTAATGCGCGGGAAATAAAAAATAAGTAAAAAAAAGAAAAAAGGAAAACTTCAGCCCGATGACTGGGCGCTGCCTGTTATGGTCGCGACGGCAAGCCTGTGCGGCACGCCCGGGGCCAGGACCTCGTCCTGGTAGCCGTAGAGCACCGCGATGCTTCCCTTGAAGGTCGAGCCAGGGGCAAGCGATACCCTCTGCCCGTCCAGCCCCACGCACTTCAGCGTCAGCGGCGTGCTCGCCCCCGCATTCATGGCGGTCACCGTCGTGTCCACATAGGAGCCTGCGGTCGTGAACGTCCCGCTGTTTATGTTGCCCGCAACGTCGCTGGAGCACAGCACCCCGTACAGGTTGATGCCCCTGCCCTGCTGGTTGTCCAGCTGGACTATGGCAGTCACAGCGTTGTTGTTGGCGGTATCCGAGACTATCACGTGCTGCTTGGTGCTGCAGCCGAATCCAGGCTGTGTGAACTGGCAGCTCTCCGGCGCCTTCAGCTGCGGCAGGACGACCGCGACGAGGATCGCCAGCACAATCAGTATCACGAAGAGCGCGAGGCCGTAGGTTATCAGGTATTCCATGACCGCCTGGCCCCTCATGTTCCCCTTCAATCCATCCATCATTTTTTCCAAATCCATAATCAACCCCTCTATGCTATCGTAGAGAATATGCCTTCTATGCCCTGGCCGATGAGCCAGTATACTATGTAGGTGGCGGCCAGCACGAACGGGAAGTACTTCATGCCCTGGTTCCTGCTGCCGGTCCGTATCACGCTGACGATGAACGACGATATGAGCGCCGTCACGAACATGGTCGGTATGGTGAACCAGAAGAAGTCCGACGAGCTTATCACCGCATGGCCCACGTTCATGCCCACGAACGATGAGACGATTCCGCCGCCTGTTGCCACGCCACCGCCGCCGAGCGACGGTGCGAGCTTCTCGAATATCTGGATGAGCTTGTAGGCGACCGCGAACAGGAACGGCGTCCCGACCACGGAGGCGAACAGGACGAATATCTCGTAGAGCACCAGCGACGCTGCGATTTCCTTCTTCATGGTCGCGGTGTTGCGCACGTCATCCGTTGTCCGCTCGAGCACGCTCGTCAGCTCGCCGCCCGACCTGCTCGCCTGCTTGAGCAGGAGTATGGTCCTCTTGAAGACGCGGGAGTCGAACCGCGAGCCCAGCGTGTCCAGCGCGTTCTCCATGGATTCGCCGCTGAACGAGCCCTTGATGATTGCCTTTACCTCCTGGGACAGCAGGCCGAACTCCGGCTTTGCCGAGTACCACATGGCCTGGTCGAGCGTCATGCCCGCGTTTATGTTGGATGCGACGAGCGTGAGGAAGTCCGGCAGCGCGGCCTCCAGCCTGTCCCTGCGGTCGTCGGCCTTCATGAGGAGGTACGTTGAGAGCAGCATGAGCGTGGCCAGGTAGATGATTACGAACGAGGCGATGAGCGCCACCAGCGGCAGCAGCTGCGGCATGCCGGTGTACGCCTTGAGCAGCCCGCCCAGGGGCGTGCTGACCGGGCTGTAGACAACAGCCAGGAGCGTTAGGAACAGCGTGATGACGATGACGTTTATGGCGACGTAGCCTGCGAACGAGTCCGCGGGCATGCTGATGCCCGCTATCTGCAGCTCCTGCTCGAGCTGCTTTATGCGCTGCCTGGTGAAGAAGAGCCGCCCGGCCTTTTCAAACACGCTTTCGTTGGTCATTGCAAGCACCTATATGAGGTATTTCGGCCTGGCGCTGTCCACGAAGCCCAGGAACAGGAACTGAATCACCGCTATGAGCAGGAATGCAATCACCAGCAGGCCGGAGGAGAACCCGAACTTGCCTCCGCTTATGGCTGAGAACACCACTGTAGCCAGCACGATGCCCAGCGACGGCACTATTATGCCGAACACCATGTAGAACATCACTATGGGCGTCAGCTTCTGGCTGTACTCCCTCAGCGCTATGAGCTGCTCCTTGGATATCTGGTCAAGCACGCCCTCCAGCGAGCTGCCCACGTCCGCGCCGCTGGAGACGGAGTTGGCTATCTGCATCATTATCCTGTTGAAGTACTTGGACGGGTTGTTCTGCGTGATGTCGCGTATCGCCTGGGTCATTGGCATCCCCAGGACGACCTTGTCCACGATTTTCGAGAACTCCCTGCTCACTATGCCGTAGCCCGTGGACGCGCCCACGAACGTGTCGAAGAGCGGCATGCCAGACTTGAGCGCGATGCATATGTGGCGCGCGGCGAACACTATCTCGTAGTCCAGCTCCTTCTGCCGCCTTATGAGCGACGCCTCCGGATAGAGCATGAGGTAGAAGAACGACAGGAACGGCACCAGGGCGAGCGGGGCGATGACCATGAGCGCGGCCATCACCACGTTCTTTGCGAGATTGTCGAGTATGGACTGGTAGGTGAACATGTACACGAGCACAAGCAGGCACGCGGACAATAACAGCGTCGCGCGCAGCGTCTTCTCGAGGAAAGCGACCGGGTCGTCGTTCATGTCCGCCATCCTCAGCTTCTGCTTCAGGTCAGGCATGCGCTGGGCGACGAGCTCCGCTGCCTGCGAGAACGCCCCCCTCTTCCTCTGTTCGGCGCTTTTCGGCAGCGTTATCGCAGGTGTCATGTCAGCCCTCCGCCCCGCTGAAGTATTTCCTTATCGTGCTGTCGCTTAATCCCTTCTCCTTGGCCACGAGCGCCTTCGCGCTGGCTATCGCCTCGGCCTTGGACGTGCGCTTCTTCTCGTACTCCGCGTACGCGTCTTTGTCCTTGGAATGCAGGTAGTTCAGCAGCGTCCCTTCGTCCATGGCGTTTATCTCGCCCACAGTCTCGAGCATCTTCGCTTCCCTGCCCTCCCTCTCGCCCTCTGCCTTCTCGAAGACGCTGGTGCCGGCCGAGTCCACCAGGCTCTCTATCTCAGCGCCGATTATGCGCTTCACCGGGGCGAATTCCGCGTCATAGCCGGTCCTTATCCGCTCCAGCCTCTCCTTTGCCTTCGTAGCGGTGTCCTTCTCCCTGTCGCCTAGCGACTCGAGCACCCTCTCCACTTCCGCGGCGTGCTTCTTCGCCGTGTAGTCCTGGTATTTCTTCAGCACCTGGGGGAGCTGCTCCACCAGCGACGTGACTGAGAACACGAATGAGTCGAATATCTGCTTCCTCCTCGCAGGCTCGTCCACGGTGGCTATGTCATCGTAGAACCTGCTTCTTATGGAGTTTATCTGCCTGTGGTATGAGTCCACTATGGTGTCCTTGGTCTGGGCGAGCTCTGCCTGCTGGGTGCTGGCGATCGTGTCCAGCAGCCTGCCGTGCGCCTCCTCCTCGCCGGCTGCGGCCTTCTTCTTCCTGGCCGGCACGCCGCCCACGAGCATGTTCTTCATGACGCTTATCTGGAGCTTGATCTGCTCCCTCCTGTTGACGCTCTTCTCCTTGAAAAGCTCTTTCGTGAGCTCGAGCATCTTCTTCTTTATGCTGATCTCGTCAGCGGCGCCGCCGAGCATCTCCCTGACGTGCTCCTCCATCTGCTCGTATCTCCTGTCGGCCGCCTCGTCCGGGCTCTCGCGCAGGGCAGGCGGCACGGTCGCCACCACGACCTTCTTCTCGGGCACTTCGACCGCGGGTTCCGTGACTATGGCAGGCTTCGGCGCCTCCTCCTCTTCCTTCTTCTCCCCTGGCATCTCGAGCTCTATCTCCTTCTCCGGCCCCTTTGGCTTCTCCTCGACGGGCTTGTGCTCGAACTCGATTACCATCTCGTAGGGCTTTGCTTCCTCCTCGGCTTTCGGCTGCAGCTCCTTCTCCAGCATGATCGGCTCCCTGGAGACCTCCTCTGCGCGTTGCAGCGTTTCCGTTGTCATCTCCTTGAGCTTCGTCTCTATCTCAGCACTGACTGCCGTGGGCTTCGGCGCCTGGGGCGCCGCTTCCGCGGCTTTGGCGGGTGCCGCGCCTGCTGCTGCCCTGAACACCGCCAGCCCGACCGTGCTCCTTATCTTCTCGCTCCTCTCGTAGAGGTTCAGCATGTCCTGGTAGGTGAAGTCCACGTATTCCTTCGGCTCGAGCTCCAGCACCTCTGTTACCTGGACGTCGCCGCCGTAGGCCGCGTAGGGCAGCAGCTTCTTCTCCAGCTGCTTGACCTCCTCGGCCGCGCTTTGAATGTCTTCAATGGCCATGGAAAATTTCTCCGTTTTCTACATCTTAGACTGTGCCTTAAAATCCCACTGCCTGCCCTTGCTGACCGCCTCGAGCACCTCGTCCCGCTCCACATAGTAATGCGAGACTATCTGGCCGACCTGGTCCACGTCGTCATAGTTGTTCTTCACCATCCAGTTGAGCACGCCGGTCTTCTCCGCTACGTCCTCTGCTATCTCCTTCTCCTCCATGCCCGCGTAGAGCGACAGCGTGTCAACCAGCCGGCTCATCTTGCCCACGGCCTTGGTCTTGTCTGTCTTCACGTCCCAGCGGTAGAGCACGTTGGCCTTGTTCTGGTCCGTTATCTCAGCGAATTCCAGCACCCTGCGGATGTTGAAGCGCCTGTGCCTGAACGTGACCACCAGCCCTGCGAGCGCATCCAGCACCTCTGCCGGCACGTTTACCGGCGGGTTGGTGAGGCGGGATAGGGTCTGCTCGGCGTTGTCCGCGTGCAGCGTGGAATACACGCTGTGGCCCGTGTGCATGGCCTCGAACATGACCTCTGCCTCGCGCTGCCTCCTGATTTCTCCGACTATTATCCGGTCAGGCCTCTGGCGCAGCGCGTTCACCATGAGGTCCAGCATCGTCACCTCGCCCTTGCCCTCGGGGTTCGCTTCGCGCACCACCATCGGCACCCAGTGCAGGAACGAGGGGAGCGTCAGCTCGCGCGTGTCCTCTATGGAGACTATGCGCTGGCTGGCCGGGATGAGCCCGCACATGGCGTTGAGGAACGACGTCTTTCCGCTTCCGGTGCCGCCCGTCACGAGCAGCGACAGCTCGTTCTGCATGCAGAGCCATATCAGCCCGGCCACCTCAGGCGTCACCGTCTTGTTCTTCATGAACGTGGTTATGGTCCAGGGATTGCGCGAGAATTTCCTGATGGTTATGGTGTTGCCGAACGCGGATATTGGGAAGAGCGTCGCGTTGACACGGTCGCCGCTGGGGAGGTGTGCATCCAGCATCGGGGTCAGCACGTTTATCTGCCTGCCGACCTTGCGCGCCGTCGTGCTCGCGTAGTCGTATACCATCTCCTCGCTCTTCAGCCGCAGGTTGGTCTTGCACCAGCCCAGTTTCTTGTGATAGACCCACACCGGCTCGTGGGAGTTGTTGACAACCACTTCCTCCAGCTGCTCGTCCGCCAGCAGCGCCTCGAGCTCGCCCATGCCCAGCGTGTTCTGGAGGAGGAAGACCGCCAGTATGTCCTTCTTGTCGTCGGGCAGCGACGGGAAGTTGCGCGTCAGGATCTTCTTCGCCGCGACCAGGAACCTGGCCTTGACCTCCTCGAATTTCTTCGGGTCGAGTATCTCGCCTATGTCCAGCTTGACCTCGCTGACGAGCTCGCCCTTGAGCTTGGTCTCCAGTATGAGCTTCGTGCCCTCGGCTATGCCCGGTATGGTAACCTCGTAGAGCGGCACGTAGTCCTGCTTGCGGGATATCTTGACTTCCACCGGCAGGCTCTCGCTGCGGAACGAATAGGACGCGAGCAGGTCGTTCTTCTGGCCGCCAGCCTCTTCGAACAGTTCTTCCGGCGCCTTTTTCTTCGCCTCTTCTTTCGGCATAATCATCACCACGCGGCCATAGTAATATCGTTGCTATTCCCAGAGCTTCTTTATCAGGTTCTTGAGCTCCTCCCTCTTCTTCGCGAACTCCCTCTCCTCTTCCTCGCTCAGCTTCAGCTCCTGGCGCACTTCCTCGCGCTTCGCCTCTGTCTCCGCAATGCCAGCCCCGGTGCCGGCGCGTATCTCGAGTATCTTCGCCTCCCTGGCCAGCAGCGTTATCCTCTTGTTCAGGTTCTCGGACAGCGTGTTCATGTCCTCGAGCGACTTCGATATGTCGTCCAGCATCTTCTTCTTCTCGCTTATCTCCCGGGCGCTCTTGAGCGCCTCCTGCGCTTCCGTTCCCTTGAGCGCCTGGACGAGCTTTTTCGCGTCCTCCTCAGCCATCCCCTCCGTGGCCGTTGCCTCCTTCTTTATCTTGTCTATCTCTGCATCGAGCGTATCGAGCTGTTTCTGGTAGGCCTCCATGGATGGCACTACCCTCTCCTTTATCTTCTGGAACGTGAGATACGTCGCCTTCTCGTCCTCCAGCGCGCCCGACAGCGAGTCCATGTCGCGCCTCATCTCCTCGGCCTTCTCGTCCATCCGCTTGGCGAGGTCTGCGAACTGCCTCGCGCTCACCTGCTTTCCCCCTGCGGCCTCGAGCAGCGTCTCCAGGCCATCGACCTTGTCCGCCAGCCCCTCCTCGGCCTTCTGTACGCGGCCGAGCTCTGCGATGACCTTTTCCTGCGACGGGAACCTGGTGAGTATGCCCTTGGCGACGTTTATACTGGATTCGAACCGTTCGGTGAGCTCCTGGTCCTCCTTCACCTTGGCGCCCAGCTCCTTCGCCTTCTTCATGAGCGCATCCGCCTGGGAAGCCAGCACGGCCATCTCCTCGTGCAGGCCGCTGACCTTCTCCTCGTGGCCCATGATGGACTCGGCGACGCCCTTGAGTATCTCGGAGCTCTCGTGCAGGCTTAGCATGTCCTGCCGCATCCTCGCGTTTCTGGAGCGCAGGTCGTCGAACTCCTTCTTCATGGATTCGAACTTCTTCCTTATCTCGGTGACAGGGGGCAATGCTACCCCGCTGGGCTCCTGGCGGGATGCCTTCTTCCTGAGCTCCTGCAGCTCGCCCTGCATGGACGTCAGCTCGGCGCTCATGCGCTCCAGCCTTTCCATCCAGCCCTTGCTCTCGGCGGCGCCCTTCCCGACGCCGAGCTTCCCCAGGTCGCCCCTCGCCTCCGCGATGCCGGCCCTGACGTCGTCCAGCTGCGAAGCGAGCGCCTGCAGCGACGCTTGTCGTTTTGCCGTGACGTCCTCGGTCAGCGCCCTCACCGAAGGCAGCTTCGCCACCTCCTTCTCGAGCTTATCTATCCTGGGATACGCCCTCGCGTAGAATTCGATGAACGACTTGCGCAGCTCCTCGAAGCCCGCGGTCTGCTCCGCGGCCTTCCCGCGCACCTCCTTCACTTCCTCCTCTATGCTCTTCTTCGCTTCCCTGAAGGATTCGATTTCGCTCGCCACCTCCTCTCCCGTGGGCTTCACCCATGCGAGGTAGATGTGCGTGAGGTGGTATTCGATTCGGAGTATGCCTTCCTCCTCAAGGACCCTGGCCCACTCCTCCAGGGTCTCCTGCCCGATGTTCAGGGCTGAGGCGGCTTCTTCGAGTTCGATTTTCTGCTTGTCCCTCACAAGGCGCACAAGTGCATCAACACCTGTGGTTATCAGTAGCTCGTCGAACTCCATACGCTAATATAAATTGGGCATGTTAATAAAGATTTTGATGATTATTATCTGAAACCAGAGAGGGTCATCCGCTAAAATGTGGTGCTGATGGACAAAGGCACAGACTATCGCATAATCAAGCTTGAGAAGGGCCCCCTGCAGCGCTTCAAGAACCAGAACCTCATCCTCAAGAGATTCGGGGAGACGGGCCTGCAGGTGTACAAGGCCATAACCGGCAAGCGCACGGCAGAGGAGCTACGCAGGGACCTGGGCGTGGAGCCCGGCATGTTCGCGGAGATACTCGATTTCATGCGGGACGCGGGCATGGTGGAGCTCGAGGGCGTCAAGGCCCACGAGCCGGAAAGAGGCGTCGAAACGCCCGAGGAAATCCAGCCTGAGCCGGAAGAGAAGACCGGCCGCGCGCTGGAGGAGCTGCCCCCCGAGGAGGAAGCTGCTGAAGAGGAGAAGCCGCCGCTGGAGGAACAGCCGCGGAAGAAGAGGAAAGCAGCAGAGGAGGAGATAAGGCCCGAATTCCCAGGAGAGGAGATAACGCTGATGGAAAAGGAGGCCGCCCCTGAGGAGTTCGGGGAGATAAAGCCCATAGAATTCGGCGAGGAGAAGAAGCCCGCGAAAAAGAAGCCTCCGGAAGAGGAGATAAAGCCCGTGGAGGAGGCGCCGCCGGAAGAGGAAATCCAGCCCGAGGAGAGGGAAGTGCCTGAAGAGGAGATACAGCCCGTTTCCGAGGAAGAAGGCGCCGGGGAGGAGAAGCGGCCGCCTGAGGAAGCGGTCTCCGGCCTCAGCCCCGTGGAGAAGATAATCTCGGACAAGTACGGCGACATCGGGCTCAGGGTGTACACGCTCATAGACGGCCAGCGGACCGCTGAGGAGATAATGCGGGACACCGGCCTCACCGAGGCGAAGCTGGTCGAGATACTGGACTTCATGGATGAGCAGGGCATAATAAAGCTCGATTATCCCAAGGGCCAGCCGCCTTCGGCCGGCGTGGCAGCGCCCGCCGCCGAAGAGAAGAAGGAGACTGGCTTCGTGCCCATGATAGAGGGCGAGAAAGCCGAGGAGACCGGCTCGGTCCCGTCCCCGCTGGAGATCCCTATGAAGGCGCCGGTGGACCTCGTCAAGGGTCTGCAGCTGAAGGCCAAGGTCATGCTGAAATACGGCGACCGGGGCAGCAGGATATTCAGCCAGATAGATGGCAAGAACGACCTCATAGACCTGGCCACGAACCTGGGCGTGCCGCTCTACGCGGTCGGCGACGTGCTGAAGTTCATGATGGACAATGGCATGATAATAATGAAGCCCGTCCCCCGCACGGACGTGCGGAAGAAATACGGCGATGACGGCTACTCAGTCTACAAGAGGTACGGCAAGGAGGGGCTGATGCTCTACGAGCTCATAGGCAAGGAGCTCACCATCAGGCAGATGGCCGACCAGATAATGACCGACAAGTCGAAGATAGTCGACATGTTCATATTCATACACAAGGTGCTGGGCATAGAGCTGCCCATAGACAGGGACGTGCTGGCCAAGCAGCTGGGGCTCTGACTACCTGAGCCTTGACAGCGAAATGCGTTCCAGCGCCAGCGGCTCTGCGGCCTTCTTCAGCTTCGCAACCCCGGCGCCCAGCGCCACGAGCTTCTTCACCAGCCCGCCAGCCCCGCGCCCGGGAAAAACAGCCACCAAAACGTCCCCGCCCGCTTTCGGCGCGGCAGCTTCGATGGCGCTCCGTATGTCCGTCTTACCTGCCAGCCAGAGGAGGAATTCGTATTTCAGCTTTTTCGCGACGTTCGTCTTCGTTTCGAACGAGCGCTCCGCAAGGTAATAAGCGAGTTCCAGCTCATCGAGCGTTTCCACCATGCCGGCCCGTATCGCCACCGCGCCATCCGCGTCCTTCAGCAGCGCTAGTGCCTCCCCGCCCCTGATTTCCAGCACCCGCATGCCAATCTCGTCAAGCCAATATTTTAAAATCCCTCCCGTCATAAGTTCTCTCGCTAATGCTCATTGAGAGTAATACGCAGAGGTTGTATCATGGACCAATATCACAAGCCTTATGATAAGAAAGTCAGCTCAGGGACAGGTGGCAGGAGGCGCAAGTTCAGGGACAAGAAGCTCGCCCACATCGGCGGCACCTTCCCGGCGACCAAGGTCGCTGCCAAGGACCTGAAGGTCAGC
>CAYZNP010000005.1:0-21272 GCA_964479815.1 Microcaldota archaeon | reverse complement strand
GCCCAGCGCGCTGCCTACCCCCAGCATCACGCAGTCAAAAAGCGAGAGTTCGCGCTTGCCCATGCATACAATCAATATGCATCCCTTAAATTCATTATGCCCGGGCTGCTTATTTTCTCCGGATTATGACCAATGCGCCCGTTAGTACTGCTAAGATGGCCGCCGATGACCTGCACCCTGCCCCACCATCCTCATTTTCCGCTTCAGGGTTCAGCGGCACGCACCCTATTTCGTCTGCCTCAGGGTCGCCGAATTTGCACACCATGCCTGCCTGGCATGCGCAGTCGAGCTTGCTGTCGACGCAGTTCTCGCCCTTCACATAATCGCAGATCTCGTCGTTCACAGCATAACTCTGGACGCACCGCAGTCCTAAAGTGTCGCAGCCGTGCTGGCACACCTCTTCTTGGACGTATTTGCACTTCCCTGTTGCCGGGTCGCAGGTGCCGACGGAAAATGCGCCCTGGGCGCACTTGTTGGCGCACACCACGCCCTTGCACAGGTCCTCAGTCTGGGGGTTGTAAGGCGTGACAAGGCAGTAACAGATGCATGCCTTCCCCTGCGGGCACTCGCAAGCAACATGGCCAAGCCCAGGCCGGTCAGGCCCGGTCGGGCAGTTTGTACTGCAAGGCGTGCCGTTCACCCCGCCACAGAGGAAGCACGATGTGTCGCTGGGAGGGCACCCGCCCGCCATCACGAATCCAACCAGGGCCAACAGGCCAACGATGATTACCCAGTGCCTCATAACAATACCCCGCCAGCCTCCCATTTAAGGGTTTGCATGACGGGCCGAAGACGAACCCGAGTCCTGCCAATGGTTGTTTTTATATGTCAGACCGCACGTCAATCTTCATCGCTTTACGCCGTGGCTGGGTTTCCCCTGTCCCTGACAACACTGACGCGCCGTCAGGGCGCTGGCTTAGGGCTAGGCTCGGTGATCACCTTGGTCATCACGAAGGGATTATGCAGCCTAGTGTATTTATTGCTTGCCAGCATATACCCTCCGATGATAAAATCCATTCGCCTTGTCAACTGGCGCTCGCACGCTGATACCTCGCTCGAGTTCAGACAGGGCACCAACCTCCTCGTCGGCATGATGGGTGCCGGCAAGTCCAGCGTGCTCGAGGCCATCTCATTCGCCTTCTTCGGGACGTTCCCGGCGCTCGAGCGCAAGAAGGTGAAGCTTGACGATATTGTCCGACTGAACGAGAGCGGTGCAAGGGTCGCCCTCGGTTTCGTATGGGATGGCAAGGAATACCGCATAGAGCGCAAAATCGAGCGGTCAAAACGGGGCTCCTCCTCCGGTGCGGAGCTTTTCAGGGATGGTTCGGTGATTGAGCACGGTTCGACCGCCGTCACCTCGGCCGTCCAGCGCATCACCGGCGTGGATTATGATCTTTTCACCAGGGCCATCTATTCCGAGCAGAACAACATCGACTATTTCCTCAACCTCGATCCGCGCAGAAGAAAGGAGGAGCTTGACAGTCTCCTGGGCCTTGACCGTTTCGAGGATGCAAGGGCCAGCATCGTGAGCGTCATAGGCAGGCTGGAGACCAGGAGGAAGGCCATAGAGGAGCGCTACAGCCGCGAAAAGCTGGCAGAGCTGGAAAACAGCGAAAGGCAGCAGGCCGCCGCGGCTGCGTCCGTCCGGGAGAAGCTCAGCCGTGCAGCAGCATCATATGAGCAGAAGAGCAAGGAGCTGGCGGCCCTTTCAACCTCTTTTGAGGATATGCGCAAAAAGAAGGAGGCGTCCGATAAGCTTGACAAGGAAGCCATAGCGCTCGCGGCGCAGTCAGAGTCCCTGAAAAAGGAGCTCGAAGGCGCTGTCGTCGACGAGGCGCTCCATGCGGCTGGGAAAAAGCGGCTGGATGCCCTTGTCCACGAGCGTGCGAAACTGTCCGAAGAGGCCCGGTCCGCCGACGCGCGCAATGCAACGCTATCAAAAGAAGCAGGCAGCATCGAAGCGCGGCTTAAGTCTGCGGCAGAAGCCAAGGCCAGGCTGGACTCATTCCGGAAGGAGCGCCACCAACTGCTAGATGGCCGGACGATGGAAGGCCTCCAGGCAAGGCAGAAGGAAGCCGAGAAAACAATACTGGCTTCAGAGTCCGAGCGCCGCTCTCTCGACGCCAGCGTGGCGGAAACAGAAGAACTCGTCCGCAAGCTGAAGCCCGGCCTTGCCAAATGCCCGCTCTGCTCCTCCAGGCTGGACGATGCCGGCATAGATCACGTCAAGCATGAGAAAAACGCATTCATTGAGAAAAGCCGGAAGCGCATGGCAGAGCTTTCGGCGCTGGTAGCCGCCGGGAAAAAAGAAAACGAGACGCTCGTAGCGAAAATCAAAAAGGTCTCCCTGCTATCCGAGAAGATGGAGGCACTCGAGCAGGAGCTTGAGGAGGCGGAAGGGCTCCCAGGGAAGAAAGCCACCCTTGAATCCGGCCTGGTCGCCGTGCTGGCTGAGCGGGAAAAGCTGCAGAAGCGCTCCGTCGGGCTGGCGGACGGCATAGAGAACCTCCGCGTAGACTTGAGCAGGATGGAAGACCTGCTCTCCAAGAAGAAAGGCCTCGCCCTGCTTGAGAAGCGCCTTGCCGAGACGCATGCGAAGCGCGAAACCATCAAATTCGATGAGAAATCCTTCGAGGCGCTGCGCAACTCGGTCGAATCGCTGCGGCTCGAGGCCAGTGGGCTCCTCTCGTCGAAGCAGTCGCTCGAAACCCAGGCCAGGATGACCGGCGACATGCTCAAGCTCGTCCGGGAAGAGCTCTCTGTGCTGAGGCAGATGGAAAAGGATGCTGCGGGCATCGCTAAACTGGAAGAAGAGCTGGCGATATACAAGAACGCCGTAGTCGAGACCCAGGTAAGCCTCCGCGCCAGCCTCATAGACGCGATAAACACGGCAATGAACGAGGTCTGGGCGATATTCTATCCCTACCGCAACTACCCAGCCATACGGCTCGAGGTGACGGAGAAAGACTACACGTTCGAGGTCAACGATGGCAGTGCCTGGAAAGGCCTCGAGAGCATAGCCAGCGGCGGCGAGCGGGCTAGCGCCGCGCTCACGCTGCGCGTTGCCCTGGCGATGGTACTCACGCCCAAGCTGAGCTGGCTCATCCTCGACGAGCCGACGCACAACCTGGATGCGGACGCCATAGAGCTGCTCTCCTCCGCCCTGCAGACGAAGGTCCCGCAGGTCGTCAACCAGACCTTCGTTATAACGCACGAGGAAGGGCTGATGGGCTCGGATTTCGCCTCAAGCTACCGCCTGAGCCGCGACAAGGAGCATAATGGGGATACAAAAACAGAAACAATCTAAGGCCTGAAGAAGGTCAGTTGTAGACTTCCTCTTCTATCCTTGCCGCCACGTCGAACTGGTCCTCGGGCTTCTTCCCTGTCTTCTCCCAGTACCATTCGGTGCAGTTTTCCTCGTTCCTGGCCGCATAGTGGGCGATTGCGCAGTAGATGTCCTCCCTGGTCGCAAACCCTATGGCGAAGAGGTACTGGAGTATGCTCTTGAACTCCTCAATCACGTAGGATTTCTTCCTCGAGACCCTCAGCTTCCTCAGGTCGCTGAGCTTCATGTCATCGCCGCTCAGAAGGACGTTGTTCAGCGTGAACCTGCCTATGATGAGGTTGCCGGCGTGCAGCTCGGCGATCTTCTCAGCTATCATCTCTGTCAGCCTGCTCCTGTTCTTGGGCTTGAGCGTGTCCATGTCGACGTACTGGATGTTGCCCTTGGCGATGCGCCTGTCGAACACCCATGAGTCGTGCTCCACCTTGGAAATCACATAATCGTTGCCGAGCACCGTGCGCAGGTAGCCGACGATGTTCTCCAGGACGCCCTTTATCTTCCCGTAGGCATTGTAGAGCGCCTGGGCAATCTCATGGGCGGTCTTCCTTGCGATATATGTTGCGCTGTTGTGCCTGAAGCAGATGCTGTCAGCGCCATCCCTCGCTGCTACGCGGTAAAAATCCGAAAGGTCCTCGCCGTCCCTGAAGGTAACCCTGCTTATCCTTATGCTGGGGCCCTCACTGCGCTTCCAGCCGTATTCCATGGTGACGTCGTTCCCGCTCTCGTGCCGCCTGGATGAGACTGGCACCTCCCTGGAGAACTCAGGCAGTTCGTACTCGTCGTGCTTGCCGGTCTCCAGCTCGTGGAGCTTCTCGTCGGCACTCGGTATGTGCGCTTCTGCATATTCGGTTTTCTTCATCCAATCGTCACCGGTCTCTGGTCTGGGCTAAGCCCATAATCATATATATTATGCAATCTTGTCTATTTAAATCTGTGTAACTGGTTTCGTCGTGCGACGAAGTATTGCCGCTATTCGGTCTCTATCCTCGGGGCAAGGTAGTACACCACCTTCGCACCCTCGATTTCGTACTCGAGCTTCAGCGGCCTGTCCGTCTCGAGGTTGATTTTCACCAGCGAGTTGCCGCTCGTCGCCTTGACCATGTCCTCCAGGTACTGGAGCGGGAATGTCGCCTTTACCGGCGCCACGGTGTGCAGCTCGGGCACCTCTGGCGAACCGTTGTCGAACTCAGCCTTGACCTCCCCGTTCTCGCCCCTCACGTCGACGAGGAACTGCTGCGGCGTGAGCTGGAGCCTGACGTGGGAGCTCACCAGTTTCGCGTCCTTGAGCGTCTCCTTTATGGCGTCCGCCTTAATTGTGGCGTAGCTCTTGAACTCTATCTTGGGCTCCCGCTGGCTCCTTTCCCCACTCTCTATGAGCGGCACCTTGAAGGTCCTCTTGTGCTTCTCTCCCGTGAACCGGACAACGAGCCGCCCCTCCTCCACCACAAGCTCCACCCTCTCGCCCTTCTTCCCCCTCGATAGGACGTTGGAGAGCTGGCTTATGTCTATGCCTATCTTGCGCTCCTCGGCGACGTCGTATTCGACAAAAGCGGTTTTCGGCATGGTGAACGATACCATGGAAATCTGCGACGGGTCCATGGCCATGAGGTGCAGGCCGTCAGCCTTTACCTCGAACTGGCCCTCCTCGACGAGGCTGGCTATGCAGTCTATAACCGACTTAAGCGCTGGAGCGTCCTGTACTACCAATCTCATGCTTCCACCTCTCAGCCTACACTGGGGCGTAAAACAATATAATGGTTCTTGTGCCGGCGTGTCAGGGCGTTCCCGTGAGCGTTTGCACCAGTTCGTTTATGCCGTCTGCTAGCTCCATCCCCCGCGGTGATATCTCCTTTTCAACAAGCAGATCGTAGGCCACGCAGTTCACCTTCGCCATACCGTCCCGCAGGTCAGGGAGCTTCGTGCCTATGAGTGAAACTGTGTAAATGCACATTTCAGCAGCCACTATGTGGCTTAGGGTGACAAGCACCTTGCCACGCTCGCCGCCATCGACAGTGACACCCACCTTCGTAGCATTTTCAAGCTGCCCGATGAGCTCCAGAGGAGGTGCTTCATCCAGCGTCCTGATATTGACGGCAGCATACCACCCCATCTCATGCGCGCCGCACTCGGCCCTTGGGAGGCCATGTGCTATGTCTGGCTGGCCGTCGTGGTAGTGCACCAAATGCACAAGGGTATTGCCCATGGGCTGAAGGACCTTCGTGGCGAGCCCTCGGCATGCCAGCCCCTGCATGGCGAGCGCCTCAACAACCTTCTTGCTAGGCACCAGTACATCATGAAGCGGTTCTGGAGCCCCGCTCCTGACCTGGCCATCCCCTGATTTTGCGGTCGTCAGCTTCATCATCTCAAAGCACCCCCACGCTTTGTGCTGATTTGAAACAGGGTTGCATTTGCGCGGTTTATAAATTTATGTAACCGGACTTCGGCGGATGCCGTCGGGCAGATTCAGGTGGCAACTCGGTAGCTACTCTTGTCGTCATCGCCTTGCGGCTGTGTCTGGGACGGTATCTTCATCGTTGCCGATAGGATTAGTGCCGGCTTCTGTTTTAAATCAGCGGTATGATTCGCTCTTTTCCATGGGCTGCTCCTTGGGCGCCTTGGGCATGCGTGGCATCACCTGGCCGGAACGCACAATGAGAACGGCTGCCAGCACAATTATGAAACACCCGACCAGGAACTCGCCGCTCCCTTTTATCTTCACGAAATCTGTCACGAACGACGCTATGCCGAGAAGCACGAAAAGCAGGCCCACGAGGAGCAGGAAATCGCCTGTGACCGAGAGGGCAGCAGCCCTCATCACCATGGGTTGCAGTCCCGCTGCTTCCATGCCTTCTCCGCCCTCCCCTCCGGCCTTGCCCTTCGTACCTGCCATCTATCCCACCTTGTGCTGCCTGACCTTTATGCCTGCGTCCTTCAGCAGCCTCATGGGCGTCTCGGCCATGGGGTAGTCGAGGTTGTACACGACCTCCTTTATGCCGGCGTTGATTATCATCTTGGTGCACGACAGGCAAGGGGAGAACGTGGTATATATGACCGAGTCCTTTATGCTGATGCCGTGATAGGCCGCCTGCACTATGGCGTTCTCCTCGCCATGGCTGCACAGGCACTCATCCAGGTTCTTGCCGGACTCGGTGAACCTGTTGCACCTCGGGCAGCCTCCTTCAGAGCAGTTGCGCGTGCCGCGCGGCGTGCCGTTGTACCCGGTGGATATTATCCTCTTGTCCTTGACTATGACAGCGGCGACCTTCCGCTTCACGCAGTTGCTGCGCGATGCCACGACCTTCGCGATGCCCATGAAATACTCATCCCAGCTCGGCCTGGACAGCCTGAACTCCGCGCTCAGTTCGCCCAGTGCAGCGCCTACCTTATCATACAGCTCGTTCAGCTCGCCATCGTTCACTATCGCCTTGTCGGCCATGGCGAAGGTGGCCTTGAGGTTCTGCTTGGTTTTCTCGGCGTTCTCCATCTCCAGCTTCTCTATGCGCAGGAAGGCCTCGTAGGTCCTTGGGTCCTCCTCCCTCCCGCGTGCCCGTATCCTCTCGAACCGCACCTCATCCGGTGCACTGACGTAGAAAAGGAAGAACCGGCCGAGCTTCTTCAGCTCCCCCACTTCGGCAGGGTTGCGTATGGAATCGACGACGTAGTTCTTGTCATTGTGGAGCATCTGGGATATCTTGGTGCCGAGCACTCCCGGCCCGAACTTCGCCCGCAGCGCATTGCCCTCCTCTATGAGATTCTCCCTGGTTATGGGCTTGTTGTGCGCCTTGAGCTCCTCCCGGATCACATCGGAGAGCGAATAGTAGTAGAATCCCTTCTTCATGAGATACTCTGCGACGGTGCTCTTGCCTGCGCAGTTCTCGCCCGTAAGCCCGATTATCATAAGAATCTCCTGCCCTGACTGGTTAGCGCTTGTCAGGATTATAATTGTTGTCCTTGCCGTAGCATTCCATTTTAAACCATTCGAACTAACATGATTCACATGAGCGCACCCACTGCCAGGCCGCCAACGAAACTCGTGGCAGAGATATGCCCCACGGCCAACAAGTTCTGCCCGTGGGCGAAGAGGCGGCCAATGGACGAAGGCATCACGTACGTCCATATCGATGTCAATTCCCTGCCCATGGAGAACATGATCCATGCCGAATCCATGGTGGCGTATCATCATGGAAAGAGCGGGCGGCACCACCAGACGTTCCGATTGTCTCTTAACGACGCCATGGTGAGCGAACTTTACATTTCCGCGAATCCGTACTTCTCGGACGGGGTCATGCCACGCTTTGTACACGAAGCCTACCGCGTTCTTGAAAGCAACGGCAACCTGGTTTTCTTCAACGGCTACATCCCACTTCCGAGCGGCGTGATGATGGGGTTCTGGACTAAAGGTAACGAGGGCAAACCCCTGCACACACCCCATCTGCTGCGCCCCAACAGAGAGGAGTCTATCCTTCTCCACCAGTTTTTCAAGCCGCTTGACCTCGACGAGCACAATCTCTTCCTCAGTGAAAGAGGCCTGGGCAGGGCAACCGAACTCGAGCCGGGCATGAACGTGTCGGTGTTCGTCAGGAAGTCCTGATTGCAATCCTCTGTATGAACGCAAGCACGCAGCCTGCGAGCACGATTACGAACGGCTGCAGCATGCCTGGCGCGAACGCGGCAACCTGTGTGAACACGCAGAATGGCAGGAACCACGAGCTGAAACCCAGGAAATGCCCGAACGCGAGCGAGTAGAAGGCCGCGAGTGATAAGAATTCCGTGCGTGCCACCTTCATCCTGTTTATCACAAGCACAGCCGCTGCCCAGAGCGATATCCAGAGGACGCTCGCCACCACCGGGCCGTACTGGCCGAAAACCGAGAACACGAACGCAGCGAGCGAGTTGCCTTCGCCATGCCCGCCAGCCAGCACGCCCTTCGTTGTCATCACAATGTCCAGCGTCCCGAAGACGAACCAGAGGCCGATTGGCAGCGCATAGCGCCTCACATCAATCCCGCTCCTCAGGTATGCCCATACCCAGAAAACCGCGGTGGCAACGATTGCGCCCACAGTGAGCATCTGGGCCACCAGAACGATGCCATCCCCAAGCACGCTGCCGTAAACACACATCAGAAAGACCTGACTAGCGCCCGCCTTATCTCCCCGAACAGCTCCTTCTCGCTGTCGCTCAGCATATGCTGCTGGCCATCCCATTTCTTCAGTTCGTCAACAATCATGTACGTGTAAAGCAGTTCGCCCTCGGTGACGTTCTTGCCGATGTATATGCCATCGCACGATATGGCCAGCTGGTCGCCTGCGGACGCCTCTATGACCTTTTCCTTCTCCTTCTGGATCTCCCTTATCTCGCCCACCACCTCTCCCGCCTTGTTCATGAGCCGGTAGCCGCTCTTTATCCTGCCTGCGAGCACCTCCACGCCGAAAACCGCGGGCTTGGACGCACGGAACACATAGCCATGCAGGACCTTGAGCTTGCCCGGCCAGGTGAGCTTCTCCAGGCTCTCCTTCTTCATCTTCTCTTTGGCCTCTCTCACCCAGTCCTTGTAGTTGTCTATAAGCCGGTAGACTATGTCGCTTGTGAGTATGGGGATTTTGGAATTCATGCTCTCCTCGGCGGCCTCGTCCAGGACGCTGACGTTGAAGCCGAGCACCACGCCAAGGAACGGGTCCTGCTGGGCGACCACGCCGGCGGCCATGACCTCCTTGCGCGTGATGTGCCCCACTGACGCTTCCCGGACCGGGATTTCCTCATTCGCCAGTAGCTTGAGCAGCGCTTCCACCGAACCAAGGCTGTCTGCCTTGAGCACCACCCCCGCCTCGCCCTTCTTCTCGAATATTATGTTCCTGAACTGCGCTTCTATGGCCGCGCTGTCACGCTCGAAGTCCTCAACCACCTCGAGCGGCGAGCCGGGTATGGCCCCTTCCAGGTCGGGGGCATAGATTTTCACACCGGCGGCAGCAACAACCGAATCCACGTTCAGGTATTTCTCGCCGCCGCCGAGGTTGGGCAGCAGCAGCCCCCTGACCTTGGTCTTTTTCACGCCATTGATGGTCATGTAGGCGATGTCGTCATTTTTCCTCAGTATGCCGTCGTAGAGTATGACGTCCAGCGTCGTGCCGAGGCCCTTCTCCTCCTTGACCTCCATGACGCTCCCCTTGCCTCTGCCGTTCTCGTCGATTTCGAGACTCTCGCCAAGGAACCTCTGGCTCAGGCCGGCTATGAGAACCAGCAGTTCGCTCAGCCCCTCCTTGGTCTTCGCGCTCACGGGTATTATCGCTATCTGCTTCGTGAAGTCCGTGACCTTGTCATACCTCTCGCTGTCGAACCCATGCTCGGAAATCTTGCCCATGAGCCCGTAAAGCTTGTCATCGAATGCGCTCCTCACGTACTCCGGCTGCTGGTTGTAGGATTCCATGAACGACGTGGTCCTATGGCTCTTCCATCCGCTTATGGCGTCTATCTTGTTGGCAGCCACGACGAAGGGCGTCTTGTATTGCTTGAGGATCTTTATGCTCTCGACGGTCTGGGGCTGGAACCCCTGGTTGATGTCGACGAGAAGTATGACCAGGTCGGCTATGCTCCCTCCCCTGTCCCTGAGGTTGCCGAAGGCCTCATGGCCAGGGGTATCGATGAACAAGAGGCCGGGTATCTTCAGGGTGAGCCTCATCTTCGCCGCCAGGTCCCTTGATATGGCGTCTATGTCCGCCCTGGAGACGTAGCTCGCGCCTATCATCTGGGTTATCCCGCCCGCCTCCTTCTTTGCCACGGCCGTGCCCCTGATGCTGTCCAGGAGGCTGGTCTTGCCATGGTCGACATGGGCAAGCAGGCAGATTATCGGCGAACGTATGAATTTCATAGGGATGCCCCTGCTACGGTTGCAAGCAAGGCGTTTATCTACCTGCAATATTCTAATCCTTTCCTCTGCCCACCACAGACACGGTTTTCCACCCCCAAACACATCTATTTATAAACATTATTACACATAAATAATAACTATGAACGGCATAGCAGGCACACCCAACACTATTGCTCTTGCGAACCCGGCCGGCACCAAGGAATCCAGCCGCACGGCCGCAGCAGTAAGGACGTTGGTCTTCAAGTTCTGGAAGGAGTACTTCCCAAGCCACACGGCAACGGAAGACGAGATCCTCGCCAAAAAGGAAAGGCAATTTGCCACGAAAAGCGCTGTGACGCTGCTCAACTACGCCATCTGGCATGACAACGCCGCTGGCGACTTGGCATTCTTGACGGCCATGGGGAAATTCCGCGGCCTTGGGCGGGATGAGCAGGCTAAGGTCATGCGGAAGATGCAGAAAGAGCTGGACTACCACTCACGGATTACATTCGACCCCCTCGCTAATGCGCGGGGTGCGACGCTGATAGCTGATTTCTTCGCACAGGCAGTGGAGATGCTGCCCAAGAACCGCGAAGGCAGGCCTGAAGCCGCGCCCTACCAGCATGCACTGGAAGTCTTCGCAGCCATCTTGGAGGGCGGCCCTGCCATTGGCGCGTACGAGGCTGCCACCGCGGCAGCCAAGGTGTTGTGGAACCTCTACCCGGGCCATGACGCTCATCTAAGGCCCGGAGTCCATGGCATGATTAACCTCTTGCGCCTCGGGTCTCCGGCTTACGGCAGCTTCAGTTTCTGGAGCGCGTTGCTGCAGGACAGCACAAGCCGCCCGGCTGCGATAGAAAAATTGCTGGAAATGGGGCCGGCCGAGAATCCCACGGAGGACGGCTGGTCCGTCCTGCGTCGTCATATTTACAGCTTGGGCAGGGACATCGCCATGAGCAGGTCAGGAATGAAAACCGAGTTCTTCAGGCGCATGATCCTTGATAGCGACCTCAGCGTCGTAGCATGGGCCTTCCAGGGCGCCAGCTACCTGGACGAGGCGGCGATGCCGCCCGACCTGAGAAACGCAGCAGCCGGGTACTATTCATTCCATAGCGCACGCATCGGAAAGCTGCAGGAGCAGTTCGAAAAAGCCCAGGCAGCGGCCAAAATGCTCCGTAGCTTTGGGCAGATCGCGAAGCCAAATGCTCTCCTGGCCCATAGTGCATGCATCGGAAAGCTGCAGGAGGACTTCGAAAAAGCCCAGGCAGCGGCCAAAATGCTCCGTAGCTTTGGGCAGACCCAGAAGCCAAATGCTCTCATGGCCCTATACCTAGATTCGCTCAAGAAAACCGCAGCCCAGCTGGAGCCGCTGAGCGCGGAGCTGGGAGAAGCCATCCTCATGATGTCAGCGACGCGCGAATTTCATATGATTTCCGGATGCAAGCCCTTCCTAAAGTGCAACGACGATAGAAAGCTCTGGGCTGCGCAGCAGATCCTGCAGCTTTACCGGGAAGGCCGGCATCATCTCACCCCAATGATCCTAGGCTTAACGAAAGAATTATCCGAGGTCATGACCAGCGCAACAGCCGAAACGGACGGTGCCTACAGGAGCTACCGGGAAAACACGGCCATCGTGCTCACCGAGCTTCTCATCGCCACCGATCCCAGGAACTGCAACGGGGCCATGGGCAGGACGCTGGAGACACTCAGCAACATGCTGCAGCACAACGACTACAGCAGATTCCGTGCAGCAACTGCTTTCACTCGGCTTGGTGCCGAGATGGTCAAGCGGAGCAACACCACCACCATGGAAATTGGAGGTGCCGGACGGTTTTTACTGCGGGACAATGCCCTGCCACTACGCAAAGAGCTCACGGACACCGCACGGGCCATGGTAAAGGCTGGTTTCGAGCCCGTGATCAAGGTCGGCATGGGCTCTGGTTTAAGCAAGGAATCGCCGAATCCCGCACACCAGCAGACAGCAATCGCCATCCTCAATGCACTTATCGGCAAGCACATCATGCGCTATACAAGCGACGGGATGCCCTCCGAAGGCATCTCCATCGCTGAAGCAGCCGGCATCGACGTCATCGGCATGGCAAGAAACGTGCAGCTCCGGCAGCAGCAGTTCAGGCACCAGAGGCGCGGCCTTCGTATGGGGATAGAGCACGAGGCCATGCGGGTGCTCCCGCCCGGCGCGGAATGCTCCAGGAGGGACAATTTCCGCCTGCAGCCTCTGGCCGACCCGGCAAGAAGGTGAATGTTATGGACGCTATAGCAGCCATCCTGGAAATGCTCTCAAGCAGGAGCGTGCTGAAGCGGAAGGAGGCCATAAAGCAGCTTTCCGCACACCTGCACCTGGAGGACGCCTACATTGCCCGGCTTTCCCTGCACTATGTGTCGGAGCACGACCCTGCATATACGGTCCGCAACATCGCCCGGCAGGCGTTCTACCGCATAGGCGCCCCGCCATCCAGGGATGCCACCTGGGACAAGGCGTACGTATTCTGACTTTTCGCAATTTATATAATCCTCCACCCTGAGTATTACCCATGGCTCGCAACATCGTGGTGGAGAAGGGCAGATACCTGCCCGTTGCCAGGCGCGAGGTGGAAATCGTCGAGCGCAAGGGCCTCGGCCACCCGGACAGCCTCATCGACGGCATCATGGAGGAGATAAGCCGGCAGCTCAGCAGGGCGTATATCAGCGAATTCGGCCGCATCCTCCACCATAACGTGGACAAGGGCCAGCTGTGCGGTGGCGGGACGCACGTCGAGTTCGGGGGCGGCGTTTTCCTCAAGCCGATTTACGTGCTGCTAAGCGGCAGGGCCACCATGGAAGCGCGGCGGAAATCCATACCAGTGCCCCACATCGCCGTAGAAGCAGCGCACAAATACCTCCAGAGCGCGGTTCCCATGCTTGACGTTGACGACGACGTGGAAATCGACTCGCATATTTCTGCTGGCTCGACCGACCTGGTGGAGCTGTTCCTGCGCGGGCCGAAAATACCCTGTGCCAACGACACCAGTTTCGGCACCGGATTCGCGCCTTTCACCGATTTGGAAAAGCTCGTCCTCGCGAGCGAGAAGCACTTAAACTCGAAGGAATACAAGTCAGCGCACCCCGAGGTCGGCCCTGACATAAAGGTCATGGGCCTGAGGGAAAAGAACAGGATAAAGCTCACTGTGGCATGTGCCTTCATATCAAGGTACATACCCGACACCCCCACATACGTGAAGCGCAAGGAGCGCCTCCGCGGCGACCTTGTCAAACTCGCCAAAAAATTCACCAAAGACGAGGTGGAAGTGGCGGTCAATACCGCGGACGACATAAAGGCCAAATCGGTCTATATAACGCTCACAGGCACGAGCGCTGAGATGGGCGACGACGGCAGCGTGGGCAGGGGCAACAGGGTGAACGGCCTGATAACCCCAATGCGTTCCATGAGCATGGAGGCCGCCGCAGGCAAAAACCCGGTCAACCACGTGGGCAAGCTATATTCGGTGCTGGCGAGCGAGACCGCAGCGTCGATAGCCAAGGACCACCCCGACATCGAAGACGTGACCATAACCCTTCTTTCGCAGATTGGCCAGCCCATAGACCACCCCAGGATGGCATCCGCCTCCATAATAGCCCCGGCCGGCGACTTCAGGCGGCTGCAGGCAGTCGTCAGGCGCGAGATCGACTCCCGGCTGGAAAACGTCACGGAAGTCACCAACCGCATCGTAGAAGGCAAAACCCCACTTTTTTAAATGCTTCGAAACACCAATGCTGTAGGAAGCTTAGAATTATTGTTCCCTGGCAGTGTCCGGGCCAATTCTCAGAGCGACCGTAAGAATAAGGTGGAAAATAATGCAAAAATTCCCAGCAACCAGAACCATTGCCCCTTCTGCACAGCAACCCGGCCCATTCCAGGCGCTCAGGCCTTATCAGGAAAGGACAACCGGAAAGAGGGCGATTCTCGTCTTGGACAGGGCGGAATCGCATCCTGATCTGGTCGATTTAGCCAGAATGCACCTCCCAACGGCTGACCTGACGGCGATGTCACTGCCCGATTTCGTTACGGTGTTTGCGAAAATGGAAGCAGGCCTCATATTCATCCACAATCCAAGAAACCTCGTTTTCTATATGCCCCATCTGATGCGTTGCATGCCCGAATTCCGTGCGAACAATCCCAATTCGGTCGTGCTGATGACCTACGCCAACCTGAAGGATTCCGTGATACACGCAGGCATCGAAAGACTTCTCGCTATGAAGTGCCTCGATCACGTGGAACCCGATTCGGTGCTCTTCGGCCAGTTCCTTCGCGACGGGGCTGAACTGTTTGCAAGAAGGCAGGAACTCCAATAGGTTGATGACATGCTGATTACTAACACCACCAAAAAGTCGGAAATTTCAGTGGCGGCTGCAGGGAACGGTCCGCTGCGCATACCCACCGCGCCGCTTACGGACGTCGTGGTCAGCCCCCATAAAATCGCGGATGTCCTACAGCACAGGCGCGTGTGCCAGGTGCTGAGCGACCAGAGCTTCGTGCGGTCCTTCCGCGGCCAGCATACGGCAATCGACTACAACGACTTATCCAGATTCGAGATAAAGCCGGACGGGCCGATAAACCACCTGCTGCTGGATTGCAGCATGACCATCACGAACGTGTCGACGTTCCTCCGCATGCTACCTGACGCAGAGGTGCAAAAAACCCCGGCGCACCCGGCCCACAAGGCCACGTCCCTCACAAAGGACCTCATCGTCATGGATTCCCTGCCTTTTCTTGAACAGAACGCGTTCGAGAGACTGAAGTCAGGGCTAGAATTTTTCCGCAGCGCGCACCCTTACGCGGTGGTCGTCGCAAGCCTGCCGCTTGACGGGAAAGCAGCGCTCCAGATGGAAGTGCTGAGGGACAAAGGCCTTGTGGACGAGCTGGGCACTGAAGCACACGAGACGTCCACCCAAATCATGTTCCGTGGGGCTGTTATCCTCGAGCAAAAACTCCAGAAGTTGGACGCGGCAGTGCACGATAAAAAGGTTGTTCTGCACTGCAACCCCGCGGACGTCCATGAAACCGTGCTCATTGAGCCTATTATTACTCAGTAAAATAAGGAATTGGGCCCACGCGGGATCGAACCGCGAATCTCTACCATGTCAAGGTAGCGTCTTAACCATTCGACTATGGGCCCTGATAAGACGGCAGAATGTTTTGTGCCACGATGAGGTTTTATACCTTGTCCTCACTCGCCGTGAGTCTCGCCGGCGGATTTGGACGGCTTGCCCCTGAAATCCTTGGCCGCCTTCATGAACTCCACGAAAAGCGGCGCGGGTGTTTCGAGCCTGCTCTTCAGCTCTATGTGCGCCTGTGTTGCGACGCCGAAGCTGTCCTTCCATTCGGTCATCTCCACGACGCCTTTCTGGTGCGTAGCCGATACCACAAGGCCGTGCTCTTCCAGCTCCTTGACGTAATTCGGGTTGACCTCGTACCTGTGCCTGTGGCGTTCTGATACCGTGTCGCTCTTGTAAGCCGCATAGGCAACCGTGCCTTTCTTCACCTTGCACTCATAGGCGCCGAGCCGCATCGTCCCGCCCATCTTGGAAATCTGGTGCTGCTCAGGGAGCATGTCTATGACAGGGTGGAGCGTCTTCTTGTCGAATTCGGTCGAGTGCGCGCCTTCCAGCTTGCAGGCATTGCGCGCATATTCGACTACCATGAGCTGAAGCCCGAGGCAGAGCCCGAGATACGGCACCTTGTTCTCCCGCGCGTATCTTATCGCCCTTATCTTGCCCTCAATGCCGCGCTCGCCGAACCCGCCCGGAACGAGTATGCCATCGTAGGCCGCGAGCACTTCGGCAACATCGCCCAGCTTCTCAAGGTCGCTCGCCTCTATCCAGCCGATTTCCAGCCCGCTGTTCACCGCGGCCGCGCCGTGGACCAGCGCCTCCTTGACGCTGATGTACGCATCCTTTACCGCGGTGTATTTGCCGACAATCGCTATCTTCAGCGGCCTCTCCTTTGGCTGAAGGATGTGGGTGACGTTCTTGTGCCACTCCTTCAGGTCCGCTTCCTTGTTAGGCAGGTCGAGCTTCTTCGCCAGCTGCGCGTACAACCCCTGCCTTTCAAGAATCAGCGGCAGTTCATAGACCGTTTGAAGAATCGGGTCGTCAAACACGGCTTCCTCAGCCACGTTGCAGTATAGGCTTATCTTCTTCTTCGACTCTTCGGTCAGCTTTTCCTGCTCGCGCGTTATTATTATGTCAGGCTGGATGCCGAGGCTCTGCAGCAGCCTTGTCGCCTGCTGCGTCGGCTTGGTCTTCTGCTCGCCAACGCTAAGGCTCGGTATGTAGGTGAGCTGCACGAATGCCATGTTGTTGCGCTCGAAATGCAGCTGCCTCAATGCTTCTATGAAATAGCCGTTCTCCAGGTCGCCGACCGTCCCGCCGACCTCTATCATGACAAAGTCCGCATCGTTGTCCTTCCCGACCTTCTGCACCCAGGTCTTTATCTCGCCTGTGAGGTGCGGCACGAACTGCACGTCCCTGCCAAGGTATTCCCCCTTGCGCTCCTTCTCTATTATCTTCTGGAACAGCTTGCCGCCGGTTATTGAGCATTCGCCGGGCAATGACTTGTTCAGGAACCGCTCATAAGTCCCGAAGTCCATGTCAACCTCGGTCCCGTCGTCCAGCACGAAGACCTCGCCGTGCCTGAACGGGTTCATTGTGCCACAGTCAACGTTCAGATAGCCGTCGAACTTTATGGGCACCACGTTGAAGCCCCTAGCCTGCAGCAGCTTCGCGATAGAAGAAGTCGCTATCCCCTTTCCGAGCCCGGACATTATCGAGCCGGTAATTACAATGAACTTCGTCTTTTTTTCTGGCATAGGAAAACTGTGTTTGCTAGTTTTTTTAAACGTATTTAGCGTAGCTGCTTCATGGACTGGTTGAAAACCATTCTTTCGGCAGCCGGTGCCGCCTTCGCACTCGCAGTAGTGTTATTTGTTGCCTATCTCTTCATCCAGCCTGTTCTCTCCCTTCTCAAGGGTGCGCCAGTGAAATGTTATCCTGCTGCAGGAGAAGCCACGCTTTCCGATGCCTTCAATAACCTCTGCCAGACCACCCAGATATTTATCGGCACGGCCATGATGATTCTCATAGTAATCGGCGGCGTGGTCTTTGCCCTCAGCAGTTTCATAGCTATCTATGAAATCCTCTCCTCTAAATGCGAATCTTCAAAGAAGATGTTATGGGGGGCTCTCTTTCTGCTAAGCTTCGTATTCGCGCCCCTCTTCCTATGGGTGCTCGCCTACTATTTCATAGATAGAAAGAAAATCAAATCCTATTGAGCGCCTCCTTGATGGAGTCTATGGATGCATTGCTCACTATGAGCGGGATGCGCTCGCGCTCGGAAATCTTCATGGCCAGCTTGTCGACCTTCGCCGGGTCTATGTTGTGGAGCACGATGGCCGACGGCTTGGAAGAGCTCACGCGCACCACCACCATGGGGCTGCGGCCGGTGCTCACGCCGGTGAATATGAACACGCGCTCGTTCACGTTGCCGTAGAGGTTCTGGAAATAGGAGAACGGCATGTCCAGTATGACCTTTATGCTGTCGATGAGCGTATAGCCGTAGATTTTCTTCGACTCGATGAGGTCCGCGTTCGACAGCACCTTCCCGTCGATGAGCTTGACAAAATCCTTCAGCGATACCGAGCGGGCGAATTCGTGCACCTCGAAATACTCTGTCAGCGGTTTCTGTTTCTCGGTCAGCTTCTGGGTTATGTTGCCGCCCTTTATCCTGTCTATGTCAAATATGGCGTTCACGAACCGTTTTATGACTGTAGTGCCCGGCGACTTCCTCCGGTTGCCTTCGTAGTCGCTTATGGTCGAGACGGTTATGCCGAGGTGCTTGGCCAGCTCGACCTGGGAGATGCTGAATATCTCACGCCATTTCCGCATGGTCGCGCCTGGGTCGTCGGATAGCGATATCTCCCCGGCGATTTCCATCTTGACCTTTTCCATGTGGCATATATGGATGTCCAAGCCTTTAAATTGATTTCGTCTTTTGTCAATCCCGACTTCGTCAGTCCATCCTGCCGTCGTGCTTTGTGAGACATTTTAAAATGTTCCAGGCCAATCCCGCTCATGGCATACAATATCATAGCCGATTTCTTCAGCATGATAAGCCCGTCTCTTTTCGGCACTGCATCGGTGCTGTTCATCACCAGCTTCATAATCTGGGAGCTTCCGCGCTCAGTCAAGATAATATCCGATGAGTATACGCGCGGCGTTTACCCCGAGACCGGCCGGGTCCTGGACTTCGGCCTGCTCTTCATAGGCGTGGTGGCCATGGGATACCTGCTGCTCTTCAACGCCGCCGAGGGGGTGGCAGCATTCCTCAGGACGCCGGGCATTACATCCATGTACCTCGTCGTGGTCGTGGCCGTCTCCCTCCTCATACTGCTCGGCTTCCTGAAAAGGTTCTTCGGCAGGTTCGATTCGCACAACTCTGTGACCGTCTTCCTGGTGCATGGCTTCCTGGATTTCATGCACACGGTTTTCTTCATCTCGCTCGTCGTGCTGGCCGTTCCAGTCGCAGGTTTCCTCATCATGGGCAAGTGAGTGTTTTATAAAATCTTCCCCAGCAATCGTTCGTGGGGTGTTATGATGGCTGCAAGAAAGAAGAAGATTTTGAAATCCTCCAAAAAATGCCTTTGCGGCGGCGACTGCCACGCATCTGATGCCTGGCTTCCAGGCTACCTCCTCATAGGGTTCGGCCTCCTGGCGGTGCCCATAAACCTCGGCCTCATAGGCGGCATGGACTGGGCAAAGGGATGGCCGCTGCTGCTCGCGCTCATCGGCGTAGTGCTCGTAGTGAAATTGGAGCTGTGCAGGAGCAGGTCGAAATAGATTCATAGCCCTTTTTCCTGCACGTACTGCACCGCATTTTTGAAGATGCGCAGCCCCAGCGCTTCCTTGACGTTCCCCTTCACCCAGTAGGGGCAATTCTCAGGCATGTTGAACGCCTCCGGGTGCGGCATCATGCCGCATATGCGCCCGCTGGCGTCGCAGATTCCCGCGATGTTCTCAACCGAGCCGTTCGGGTTGTGAGGATAGCCCGCGAGCGAGCCGCGCTCGTCCACGTACTGGAATACTATCTGGTTCTTCTCCTTCAGCTGTTTCAGGACGTCATCGTTCGCCGTGACGAACTTCCCCTCGCCATGGCGCACCGGGACGAGGAGCGCGTCGATGCCTTTGGTGAAGACGGACGGCGAGTTCTGGTTTCCCTTCAGTATCACCCACCTGTCCTCGAAATGGCCCGAATCGTTCGCGATGAGGCTGACCCTCTGGCTGAAGTCCGGCTCCGGAAGGAGGCCCATCTTGACCATCACCTGGAAGCCATTGCATATGCCGAGTATGAGCTTGCCTGATTTCACGAACGAGTCGAGCGGCTCGCGCAACCGGAATTTCATCTTGTTGCCGAAGACCTTCCCTGAGCCGAGGTCATCGCCGAACGAGAACCCGCCCGGTATGAAAAGCATGTTGTAGTTTTCCAGCAGCTTCGGGCTGTCGAGCAGCCGGTTGATGTGGAGGATGTCCGCAGCGCCGCCGCTCTTCATGATCGAGTATCTGCTTTCGTTCTCGCAGTTTATTCCATAGCCGGTAAGGACAAGCGCGCGAAGTGGCATGCTGGTATATCCCCCCACAGAATATTAAACTTTCTTCAATCCCTTTATCCCGTCAAAGTCGGACGGCTTGTGCGCGAAAAGGAGCGCATCGTTCGCTATGCATATGGCCGCGGTCAGGACGAGCTCGCTTCTTTTCCCTGAATTCCCCTTCTCCTCGAGTTCGCGGTTTATGGTAGCCGCTACCTGCGCCGCCTTGCTGTCGAACGGCAGCACCGTCACGCCGTTCACGAAGGCGCTCACCACCTCGGGCTTGTTTATGACCTCGATGATGTGCAGCATGGTGAAGCTGGTGATGCACATCTCCTCGCGGTCAGCGTAATACCTCATCTTCTCGTATGTTGCGTTGCCGCCGCCCAGGAAATCAAGCGCAGTTTCAAAGTCAAGGCATATCTTCTCCACATAATCACCTGTTCCACGCGTAGACCCTGCGGACTTTTTCCATGGCCCGCCTGTCGACATCCATCTCGTTTATGCTGCCAGCGAGCGCGATTATGCTCTTGGCCTCGTCGCGCCTCTGTTTGAGCAGGTACCTCATCACCTGGCTGAAGCTCATATCCTTCGATGTTTTCAATTTATAGAGGTCAGAATACACATCATCCATGATAGTTATGACTTTTACCATTCTTATCCACCGTTATACACCAAAATGCTGCTTTTTGGCCGCATAAGTAAATGCATGCACTAAATACATTTATATGTTTTACCTCGTTTTTTGCCCATCCTGTTTGTTTTAGGCAACATTTGTGCACTTTTTTCTCCGGCGTAAAAGAAAACGTATTTAAATCGCCGGATGCCGTCAATTAGTCCACGCATTTCCTCAGGAAATGATGATGAAAAATATGAAATAAAGGCGACCAAAAACAAGGTGAAAACATGGAAGACTTGGTAAGATCTGTAATGGGGGAAAATACGCCGCAGGAGAAGCAATCATCTTCTTCAGACGCGCTGAGCTCGGAGAGCATAAAAATCGTGACTGTCGGTGTCGGTGGTGCAGGAAACAACACCATCAACAGGCTGATCAAGTCCGGCGTGAAGGGCACGGAGCTCGTTGCCATAAACACGGACAAGCAGCACCTGAACATCGTCCACGAAAGGGCGAAGAAGGTGCTCATCGGCCGCTCGGTCACAAAGGGCCTCGGCGCAGGAGGCTACCCGGACGTGGGCGCAAAGTCCTGCGAGGTGGACAGGCCGTTGGTTGAACGGGAACTCGAGGGAGCTCACCTGGCATTCATATGCGCAGGCATGGGCGGCGGAACCGGTGGCGGTGCCGCACCAATCGTAGCCCAGATCGCAAAAGAGCAGGGCGCGATAGTCGTGGCCATGGTCACCTACCCGTTCGCTCTGGAAAGGGCGAGGAAAAAGAAGGCAGACGAGGGCATCAAGCTCCTCAAGAAATACTGCGACTCGGTCATCA
>CAYZNP010000004.1:0-24000 GCA_964479815.1 Microcaldota archaeon | reverse complement strand
GGTGCTGGATGCAGACCGTATCCTAAGGGAAGCGAAGATAAAAAGAGGAAAATAAAGAAGAAACCGACTGATTTCACGCTGCCACTTTTGGAGTGACTGCCAGGACGACGCCGGCTGCGACTGTCTGGCCCATGTCACGGAGCGCGAACCGCCCGAGCGGCGGGAAGTCAGAGAACTTCTCGATGACGACGGGTTTCAGCGGCTGTATCTTCACTATCGCCACGTCGCCGGTCTTGATGAAGTCAGGCTTCGCCTGCGCCGTCTGCCCGGTCTTCGGGTCCTTCTTCTCAAGGATCTCGATGACCTTGCCTGCGAACTGCGCCGTGTGCACGTGGAAAACCGGCGTGTAGCCGACCGAGATCGCGGTCGGGTGGTTGAGGACCACTATCTGCGCGGTGAAGTCCGCTGCCACCGTTGGCGGCGAGGACACCGGGCCGAGCACGTCGCCCCTCTTTATGTCCTTCTTGTCCACGTTCTTCAGGTTGAATCCGACGTTGTCGCCGGGCACTGCCTCGGCCAGCTCCTGGTGGTGCATCTCGATTTTCTTGATCTCTCCCTTCACGCCTGCAGGCATGACGATGACCGTGTCTCCGGGCTTCATCCTGCCTGTCTCCACCCTGCCGACCGGCACGGTGCCGTGGCCTGTGATGGTGAACACGTCCTGGATGGGCAGCCTTAGCGGCTTGTCAAGCGGCTTCGGAGGCACCTTGAACGTGTCAATCGTCTCGATGAGCGTCGGGCCGGTGTACCACGGCATGTTGGCCGATTTCTTCACGAGGTTGTCGCCCACGTAGCCCGAGCAGGGCACAAACTTGACGTCCGCGAGCTTGTAGCCGATGCCCGTGAGGAGCTTCTCGACCTCCGCCTTGACCTTGTTGTAGTCCTCCTGCTTGTAGCCGACCGAGTCCATCTTGTTCATGTTGATGGCTATCTGGCTGATGCCGAGCACCTTGGCGAGGAATGCGTGCTCCTTGGTCTGGGGCTGGATGCCGTCCTTGACTGAAACGACGAGCACAGCGGCGTCCGCCTGGCTGGCGCCGGTTATCATGTTCTTTACGAAGTCACGGTGCCCCGGCGCGTCGATTATCGTGCAGTAGTATTTCGGCGTCTCGAATTCCCTGTGCGAGATGTCGATGGTGACTCCGCGTTCGCGCTCCTCCTTGAGCGCGTCCATGACGAAGGCGAACTCGAACGTCGCCTTGCCGACCTTCGCCGCCTCGTCCTTCAGCTTGTTCAGCGTCTGCTCGGAGATTGCCCCTGTCTCGTAGAGTATGCGCCCTACGCTGGTCGACTTTCCAGAGTCGACGTGCCCTATAAACACTAAGTTCAGGTGTTCTTTCTTTGCCATAAAAATTTCACCTCATTTTTTCTCATCGAAATTTTTATTATTGACCGATGCGTCGGTCAATGCCATATTCATAACCTCCTTTGTTCAAACTGACTAATCCAACCTTTCAAGAAAAAGGTAGAATTGAGTTAGGTGCGAGATATTTTTAAAGGTTTCATTCTGCCCGGCCGCGACAATTATGCCGTGCCAGGATGCGAAGAGTAGGATGAGGTGGACGGTACACCCTAAGGCTCCGTCCCGCCTCTCACCTTTCCCGCACCGTTTCCGGAGCGGGAAATCCTTTTTCCACGAAAACCTTTTATAGCTGTATTTTCTTCCCGGAGTTGCTGAAACACAAAAATTTATCTTTTGACAAAGCGGCCGCGGGCGCACGAGGCGCTAGCTAATTTAAATCTTGCCCAAGCATACCCCTCATGGCCAAGGGAAAGGAATATCGCTTCAAATCAGACGAAGGCAGGAATGCGATGCTGCTCATAGGCGTCCTTATCATCGCCGTTGTTCTCGTGGGCGGCGGGCTGCTGTATATCATAATGCAAAAGAAAGGGACGGAGCCGGTCACGCCCGTCATCCCCCCGCCTCCGAACCAGACGCCATCCAATGCCACCAACCAGACCCCTGTCATTCCGGTGTGCGATGACGCCTGCCACTACAAGGACGTGCTGGCTTCCCAGAACCCTGCGCTGTGTGCCAATCTCTCGGCCCAGTTCGTGCAGCTTTGCTACGAGAACCTTTCCAGCGTCTCGCTGGATGCGTGCAAAGCAGTGGCTGACGGGGCGAAAAAACAATCCTGCCTCACCTCCTTCGCTGTGGCAGCCGGCAACATCTCGCTGTGCGACCTTGCAGCCAACAGGACGATCTGCAGGCGCGCGGTGGACCCGTGCGCCGACGCGGCTGACAAGGGCCTGTGCCGCGCCCTCGCCAAGAGCGACCCGTCCATGTGCAATTCCGACACGTTCTGCCTCCTGAATTACAGCGACATAAAGAAGAACGCCTCGTCCTGCGACCTCATACAGAACCCGGTTGTCGCCACGGCCTGCACGGGCCTCGTAAAACGCCAGGACAAATGCACCAACCTCCAGCTCCAGGCGCAGAAGGACTACTGCTATGAGCTTTATGCCATCTACACCAGCGACTATCTTGAATGCACCCAGATATCTTCCGACTCATCGTATGCCCTCGACTGCTTCTCCTCGTTCGCAGCGAGCACGCACAACTTCTCCATCTGCAAGCAGGACGGCCTGAGCCTCAACAGCCTGTGGGCGTGCTACATCAACTACTCGCTCGCCACCGGCGACCTCAGCGGATGCCTGCAGATAGACAGGCTGGCGACGACGAACCTGTATGCATGTGCATCGAAATACGCGAATAAGTTCGGCGACCCGTCGGCATGCAACATCATCACCAGCACGCTCACCATGCGCACAACCTGCTACGAAGGCGCCATAATCTACAATAACACCAACCTGAACTGGTCCAACTGCCTCAACGTCACCAATTTCGAGTGGAAGAACAAGTGCTACACCGAGTCCGCGAAGCTCTACAAAGACCCGTCCCTCTGCAACTATGCGACCGCAGAGTATGCCAGGCAGAGCTGCAGGGATGCGTACGCTGCGAACCAGACGACTGGATGAAAAATAAGATATAAAAAAGAAAAAATTATTCTTTCTTCTCTTCGGCAGCGGGAGCTTCAGCCTCGGGGGCTGCAGCCTCGGCCGGCGCTTCGGCAGGCGCCTCTGCAGCCGGCTGGGCCTCCTTCTTGGGCTCGCTGGGGGCGAGCTGCTCGAAGTACCCTATGTCATAGGTGAACTCGTCGTAGGACTTTATCTTGCCCTGGGCGACCAGCATCTCCCTGGCGAGGATGTAGAAGATGAGCGCCAGCGAGCGCTTGCCCTTGTTGTTTATTGGCACCACCAGGTCGATGAACGTCGTATTGTTGTCGGTGTCGCAGAGCGAAATGACCGGAACGCCGTTCTTCGCGCTCTCGCTTATGGCCTCGCGCTCGCCCTTGGGGTCGCACACCAGTATTATCTTCGGCTCCAGGAAGCCCTTGCAGGTCATGTTTGTCATGGTGCCGGGCACGAACCTGCCCTTTATTAGGTTCACGCCCGTCAGGGCGGCGAACTTGTTGGCCGGATTGCTCGAATAGACGCGCGAGGCGACCACCGTGACCTCTTCCGGCTTGTATTTCGCCAGGAGCTTGGCCGCGGCCATCAGCCTCTCGGCGCTCTTGCGCAGGTCAAGGATATACAGCCCGTCGTCGCGCCTCTTGAAGATGAACTCGCGCATGTCGCTGGTCCTTATCTTGGTGCCTATGTGGACACCGGCTTCCAAAAATACCTCCTGTTTCAGGGGCAGTCCGCTCTTTTCCATTTTCTCATTCCTCCTGTTTATTTTCCTCCCTTGAGGAGGAAAAAATGGGGTCGCTGAGATTTATTCTTCTCGACCGCAGGTGTTAGTAGTCGAGAAGTTGAATTTCCGAAGCTTTTTAGCAAGTTTTTGATAAAACTTTTTACTAAAAAGTTTTCTCAGATAACAAGCACCCCAAGCTTGCAGGATACCAGGTTACCTCACGACCCCGTGTGTATGTTATGAGGTTAGGAGGGTTTTTAAAATCCGAACGTATGCCTGGATGCCTGGCACCATCACGGGACTGATGGGCTGATTTCGCCGGAAGCCATCGCAAATCCCGGCTGCCGGGCTGGCTTGCACTGCCATACAAAGCTATTTAAATAAGAAAATGCATAAAATAAATTGCAAATTTGTAATAAAACACAAAAAGAGAGGCGTAAAGTCATACTTTTGTGTCTGAGAGGTGGGTCCGGATGAAAAACAAAGTGGACAGTATAGACCTTATGATATTGAGGGAACTGCGCGACAACTGCAAGCGGCCGGTGAGGGAGCTGGCACAGACGCTCCGCATGCACCCTAATACTCTCCTGCAGAGGATAAAGAGGCTGGAGAAGGCCAAGGTAATCAGGCGCTACTATGCCGACATCGACTACAAGGCTCTCGGCTACGACATGCACGCCATAGTCATGATAAAGATCAGGAAGGGCGGCCTTGAGGATGAGGACCTGCTCAAGGGAGTGGCACGGATACCAGAGATCCAGTCGCTGTACGCGGTTACCGGCTCGGCAGACTGCATCGCGGTCATCAAGGCCAAAAACAGGGACGACCTGGTGCGCGTGCTTCAGGTCATACAGACCGAGAAGACCGTGCTCAGGACGACCAGCTACCTGGTGCTCATCACATACAAGGAATCCTACGAGTTCAATCCCCTGTCGGGGCTGGTTCCGGAGAAAGAGTGACCTGTTTACCGGGGCAGTTCCGCTTTCTTTCTGTACAGGTAGCCGTACATGCCGCTGTCATAGCCCGGCACGATCGTTTCCCGCAGCCCGCCTTCGAACATGAGCTGCTGCTTGAAGTGCTTCATGGTCGTGTTCCTGAATTCCCTTGTGGAGAACCTGGAGGTCTCCGGCACCGCTGGCCACTCGTCGATGATGAGCAGGGAGCCGCCGAGGTCGAGCGAATTTACTGCTTTTTCCAGGAGCTCCTTCCGTCTGCTGTCATCCAGCATGTGAAGCGTCCGGTTCAGGACTATGGTGCCATACCTCTTCCCGCCGAACTCGCAGCCTACGCCCATCCCTTCGCGGGGGTCGAACTCCAGCCTGTTGCCTTCCCCAAACGGGATGTACCGCACCCATCCGGCCCTTTCGCCGTTGACAGGGAGGAAGTTCTCCCTGAAATGCCTGTCCATGGCGGTGAAGGCCTCCTCTATCCGCCTGGTGGCCTGCATCCTCGCGGTTGTCAGCCGCGGGAACCCGCCGGGAATCTCCCCGGTTGCTGGAAGCGACTTTCCGCCAAGCCTTACCCTGTCACCGTCCTTGCGATATATGTTCATGTACATGGAGTGGTCGCCGTCTATCCTGGCCTTCAGTTCAGCGACCCAGCATGCGCTTGGGATATCTTTCATAAGGTCTACGAGGCTATCATGCGCGAGCGGCCTGAAAATCTCGCCGAATAGCTTGGATAGGACTACGCTCAGGAGGTCGGTTGGTTTTATGCTGATCTTCGCAGGCCATTCGTCTATGAGTAAGAAATGGTCGCCGAAAACCAGCTTGTCGAACATGTCCCTTATGACCTTGAGTTTCATCTCGGAGTGGTCATCATCCCTCTCATCCCCCTTCTTCAGGTGCCTTTCCTCTTCCAGGAGCACCGGGTCCGAGATGAGGTGCAATGTCTGCGACAGGACTGCGGTATCGAAGGAGTGCCTGATACCAAAGTCGCGGATGTCGTTGTTGGTGAATTTGATGCTGTGCGGCCCGTCCTCCATCAAGCGGAGCTTTTTCCTGGCCTCTGCTGTCATCTCCTTGTCCGTGTCGTTGGCGATTATCCTAAGGCGCCTTCTGTCCTCTGCAGGGAGGTTCTCCCACAGGAGTTTTATGATCGCGCCTGTGCCGCAGCTCGACTCCAGTATCTCTTTCCCGAAAATCCGGGAGGCGCCTGCCCTGCTGTCCATTGGCCTTGTATAATTGCCGAAGTGGAGCCTGTTCAGTTCAAGCGCCTGGAGGACGAGGTGTTTCACTGCCAATTCATGGCCGGCCATGTCCTCATCGTAGGTCGGCGCCCACAGGCTGAAAAGGTAATTGCTCAGTTTGTCAGTCGCTATCTCGGCGCATATCTGCTCTGCACGCCTCATGTATTCCTGCGCCGAGGCCATGCCCGTGATTAGCTTTTCCTCCTTCACGTTGTCGAGGGGAAGGCGGATTTCGGCAAGGCGTTTGCGCAGCCGGTCTTCCTCAGCTCTCATGTCCGGGAGGGGCTCTGAGAACACAGTGAGGAGCTTGCGCAGCTCTTCCTTCTCTTTGTTACCATGGGTAAAAGCCGCCCCCAGGAATCTGCTCAGGACATGTATGCGTGTTCTGGTGTCTGACTTGAATGGCGTAGCCGTTGCCGTGGATGAGCCTGCAGCACTGCCATTCATAGGCAAAGTCACGTTCTTCCTGAACAAACTCACTTATCCACCAGCCGCTCAAAGGATGGCAAAGCCTGCAACAAGGCATCCCATCCGTAGTCCCTTTTAATAGCAATATTTTAAAAAGGTTGTTTCAGTTAATGGCTGAACGTAAAAGTTCAATCATACCCGCGGGTATTTCAGCAGGTTCGGGATTATGTCCACGTGCGTCAGGAACATCTTCCTGCAGCAGTACCTGCTGATCCCGAGCTCGTCCAGAGCCACGTCCGGCTTCTTGTCCTTGAGGGCGGCCTTGTAGGGCTCGTAGAGGTGCCCTATCACCCCGCCGCACGTGAAACACCTTACTGGGAATTCCATTTTCAAATCACCCTCTCATGAAGTTTGATGAAACTTTAACCGCAGTCAAATGGTGGGAAAGTTTCACCTGTAGGATTTCTGGAATCTTGCCCTTGCCTTGGGCCCGCGGAACTTCTTGGTTTCGACACGCCTCGTGTCCTCTATGACCAATGAGCGGTCTATGGAGATGAACTTCTCCCTGAGGTTGAGCTGGTCGAAATACAGCGCCAGCGCGTTTGCAATCGCGGTCCTCGCGGCCTGGGCCTGGCCCATCATGCCGCCGCCATTCACGCTCACAGCTATGTCTATGCCAGCGGCTTCGGCGCCGACGTAGCGCACCGGTTCCCTTATTATCTCCCTTACGAACTGGTTGGCTATGGAAGAGAGGTTCATGTGGTTTATCCTTATCATCCCCTTGCCGGGCTTTATGGTTGCCCTGGCGACGCTCTCCTTCCTCTTGCCCCTGGCTACGAACGCGCGCGTTTTCTTCTCTGCCTTCTTTTTCTTCCTCGGCGCGGCCTTGGCCTCTGCGGCAGGTTTCACCGCAGGCTGGGCAGCTGCTGGGGCTTTGCCCACGGCCGGAGCAGGCGCGGCATGAACTTCCGCTTTCTTCACTTCGGGCCTGGGCGCCGCTTTGGCTTCCTCGGCCTTTGCCGGGGTTTTCGCCGCGGGCTTCGGGGCAGCCGCTTCTTTCTGCGGCGGCTTCGCTTCCTTTACCGCAGGCTTCCTGCGGGCCTTATCATCCCTTTTCTCTTCAGCCATAACCATCAACCTGTGTACCCTATTCTCCTGCAGAGCTCATGAACGGTAATGTGCTTTGACACGCCGTCGAAGGTGGCGTTCTCCAGCTTGAGGTTCTCCTTGAGGTTCTTCGGATTGCCGGTGTAGACCTTCAGCCTGTGGAGCGCGTCCTTGCCGCGCAGGGTCTTCCTCGGCAGCATCCCGCGTATCATCCTCTTCACCAGCATGTGCGGGACCTTGGACCATACGGGCGAGTGCTCTGGCGTTCCCTTGTTCTTCAGGCGGCGCTTCACCGCATAGCGCCCGGATATCTGCACAGGGTTGCCCCGGATGACCATCTTCTCTGCGTTGACGAGATGGACCTCCTCGCCGAGCATGAGCTTCTTCGCGAGCTGGCTCGCGAGCCTTCCGAATACCATGTTAGTCCCGTCTATCACAAGCATGACAATCACTTCAGGATGACTATTCCCCTTCCGTCCGGGTTCGTTTTGTGCAGGCCGTCTATGGTAAGCGCCTTCCCCCCTGCCGCGCCTATGAGCTTCCGCGCGCTCCCGCTGAACGAGAACGCGGCCACGGTCAGTTTTTTCGATAGCGCGCCCGCGCCCAGCACCTTGCCCGGGACGATGACCGTAGCGTCGCCGCTGGCGTACTGGTCGAGCTTGCTCAGGTTGACCTCGACCTTCTGCCTCTTGGGGCGTGACAGCTCGTCAGCTACCTTCCTCCACAGAGGCTTCTCCGATTTCATCAGACTCTCTATGAGAGAGAGAAGAACCTGGTTGTCTTTTTTCATTTCGCCACCTTGGCTCGCCCCCGCTATGAGTGCGGGAACTGACAATGAGCGTTAGTGATAACGTTTGGTAACCTTTTAAAATGGTGGAGGTGGCCGCAGCGGAACCGTTGCGGCGCACCCTCACCTGTAAAAAGAAAGAAAAATCTCAGTCCGGCTTGGCCAGGTTGTACACCGCTTTCAGGGCCACGATGAACGCCGCGGGCGAGATGAACGCCACGAGGGTCCCCGTGAAGCCTGCGATGAGCACTGCCAGGTTGTTGCCCAGCACCCCGAACAAGCCCAGCGTAGCCGCCAGAAGCGTGTTCCAGGACGTCGTCGCCAGGAGCAGCGCTATGGTCGCTATAAGGAAGGTGTTGACCTCCTTATCCTGGATGTTCGCGACACCCACCACGATACCGAGTATGAACATGACCGCTATGAGCAGCGGCATGAGCGAAGCCGGTATGAGGCTGGACATGACACCGATCACGAAGGCGAGCAATACGCCACCGAGGAATGCGTATTCCCCGTAATTCACTGCTGTTTTACCTGCCATTTTATATATCACCTCTATGGGAGTTGATTGGCTCACCTGCTTTTCATTTATAAATATACCACATGGGCCTACGGCATTTGACTTATAAAACCACAGTTTTGCGCGCCGTCTGCCCGCCAACTACAACTAACCCGGTCAGGGGAGCGCTGCGATGAGAAACCCGAGCATGCCGAGCATGAACGCCACGAGAGACGCATTCCTGGCGAACCCGAATGCCTTGCCGGTGGCGAGCCTGTAGCAGATGAGCAGGATGAGCGCGTCGGCGGCGATGATGAGCGCGGCCGTGAGGAGCGCAGGTTTCGCCCCGGCGGCGAACGGCAGGCCGCTCAGCGGGATGAAAAGCAGGTAGAGCACGATCGCCATCCAGAGCGACGCCTTCTTCCCTATCACCACCGGCAGCGTACGCGAGCCGCGCGCGGCCATGTCGCCCTCCATGTCCTGCACGGATTTTATTATCTCGCGCGCGAGGCCTGCGACGAAGCCGAGGAGCGCGAGCACCAGGTTGAGCGGCGACAGCGCTGCGGAGACGACGTAGTTGCCGAACACGAACGGTATGGCCATGGTCAGCGCTATGTAGGCGTTGCCGGCCAGCGGCATGTCCTTGAGCTTCCAGTTGTACGCTATCGCGAGCGCGTTGAACGCGAGCGCGATGACGAACGCCGGCGTGTTGATGAGATACGCGAGCGCGGTGGAGAGCGCCAGGCAGGCGCAGGAGAACCACATGGCGAAACCGGGCGAAATCGTGCCTTTGACCAGCGGGCGGCCGCTCTTCCTGTTGAGCCTGTCTGTTTCCATGTCGAAATAATCGTTGAGCGCGAATGAGCCCATCTCGCTCAGCACCGGCACAAGGAGGGAGACGGCGAGGACGGCTGTAAGCTGCGGGATGCCTGCAGACGCGATGGCCTCGGCTATGAGGACCGCGAGCGCGAGCAGGAGCGCGTGCTCGAAGCGCGTGAGCCTGTATAACTCCCGCAGGAATCCCATGGGATGAGTTCGGAACGCTAATTTATAAAAATGCGCAGTCTCCGTCGGCGGCGACCGCGGCTATGTTCGTTGTCACAATGCCACATAGTAACATTTATATACACATAGAACAACCCCACAGCCTTTTTATAGTAACATTTATATATGAAAACAGCGCAACCTATGTTATGTCGCAAATAAATATGAAAAAATAAGTGGTTTTCACTTAAAAAAGGCGATAATAAAGTGAAAATCGCTTTCATGTGTGATTGGCGGGGGATTAAAATGGTAAAATCAGGCAAGGCATCGGATGCGTGCAAGCTGGACGACGTGGACCGGGCGATACTGGCTGAGGTGGTGGACGACTCCGACGTCTGCGCCAGGAAGCTGGCTGAGCGGCTGGACCTGCATCCGAACACGCTCCTGTCGCGGCTGAAACGGCTCAGGCGGAATGGCACGATCATGAGATCCACGGCCATAGTGGATTACGGCAGGAGCGGCTACCCCACCGAGGTCGTTGTGTTCATCAAGGTGCGCACGGACAGGGGATGGGAGGGGAAGCTCAGGCCGCTGGCCCGCCTCCCCTGCATGGTATCGCTCACGTTCATCACCGGCGAGTACGACGCGCTCGCGGTCGTCAGGATGCGGGACGACAAGGAATTGCCGGCCATAGTGAGGAAAATCCAGGAGAATGACGTGGTCGTGAAGACGCTGACGCATCTCGTGCTGGACCACTGGAAAAGGCCGCACGAATTCAACCCCTTCAGGGACTGATGCGGCAGTAATAAATAACTGCATCCCCCATCTCCAGCATGGCCTCGGAATACAAAGTCGAACTCATCTCCCCTACGGTGAAGGAGAAGCTGATGGCGGAGATATATTCGCCGCAGCTCTACGAGCGCAAGGCCGTCATACACGGGACGTGCGTCAAATTATTCACAGACAGCCACGACTTCAAGGACATGTGGGAGGACAACTTCGACCTCATGCCGGACTGGATACGGCCGCACGCGAGGCTGTTCGCGGTGAAATGCGGCCGGCGGAAGCTGCGCGTGCGCTACGAGCCCGCGTCGAAGACCGTGATTGTCCAAGGATGCGACTACTACGGCTGGATAAAGAGCATCGCGCTGGCGCTGGTGGCGGATTTCCTGGAGGACTTCAGCTCCGAGCACAGGCGCTATTCCGTGCACGGCTCCTTCATCGACATGCACGGCCGCGGCGTCGCCATCATCGGCCCGTCCGGCAGCGGCAAGACGACGCTCACCTACGGCCTCCTGCTTGACAGGCGGTACAACTTCCTCACGGACGACTGGTTCTTCGTGCGCCTCGCGGACAGCGACACGCTCGTATATTCGTCGGAGAAGAATTCCTACATCCGCGGCGACCTGGTGAAGAGCTGGCCGGAATACCGCGAGCGGCTGAAAGGCATCAGGAAGGACGCGCGGGAGCGCGCCATCGTCGACGTCCGCCGCCTCGCAGGCGGCGACAGGATACGCACGGATTCCGCGCTGGCGGTGACGGTCATGCTCACCCGCGACAGGTCGCTGCCGCCGGTCACCAAGCTCACGCCCAAGGAAGCGCTCGCCTTCATGCTCAAGAACGATTTCTGCAACCCCCACCAGCTGGTGCGCAGCAGGAAGAAGATGGCCAAGCGCAGGGAATTCTTCAGCGAGTTCTTCTCCCGCGCCCCGGTGTGGCTGCTCAATACCATAGAGACGCCGCAGCAGTCACTGGATAGGCTAAAAAAGCTGACCGGACAATGATCGTCATGGCATTCACGCACATACGCGCACCCTACGCATTCATGGGCTACCAGTGCCCCATGGAAGAGAGCAAGGCCGCAGTCATGCAGGTGCCATACGACGCAACGACGTCGTTCAAGGCAGGCACCCGCGAGGGCCCGCACGCGATAATAGCGGCCAGCAGGCAGGTGGAGTTCTTCGACCGCGAGCTCGGCCGCGACGTGGCAGAGGAGCTCGGCATCCACACGCTTCCTGAGATGGAGCCTGACCTGGGCTCTGCGGAAAAGACCGTGAAGCGCGTGCAGGAGATGGCCGAGGACGTCATCGGCCAGGGCAAGTTCCCGGTGATGTTCGGCGGCGAGCACTCGGTGAGCGCCGGCGTGGTCGCCGCGCTGGCGAAGAAATACAAGAACCTTTCCGTCCTCCAGATCGACGCGCACGCCGATTTGAGGGACGAGTACGAAGGGACCAGATTCAACCACGCCTGCGCCATGCGCAGGATCCGCGACCACGTGAAATCCGCGGTGCAGATCGGCATCCGCAGCGTGTGCCGCGAGGAGCTGGACTACATAAAGAAGGCGAGGCTTGACGATTGCATCCAGTGGGGCGCGGAATTCAGCGAGGCTGAGGTCCTGTCGCACCTGACCGACACGGTCTATGTCACCATAGACCTGGACGGCTTCGACCCGTCCGAATGCCCCGGCGTCGGGACGCCTGAGCCGGGCGGCCTGAAGTGGCTGCAGGTGCTTGGCCTGCTGCGCGAAATATCGCGCAAAAAGAGGATCGTCGGCTTCGACATCGTGGAACTCATGCCCATACCGAACACCGTCCAGTCTGAGTTCTTCGCCGCAAAGCTGGCATACAAGCTGCTCGGATACTCATTCTTCAGGAACTGAGCGCCGTCGCAAAATTCTTAAACCTTCCCTCGGCAGTCTCATCGAGGTGACCCCTTTGGCTAAAGAAACGGGAAAAGGAATATGCGGATGCGGCACATGCATGGGCCCGGCATGCACCTGCATAGACAGCGTACTCGTGCTGCTGGCAGGCCTGGCATTGCTGCTCGCCGGAATCAACGCCGTGACCGCCGTGCAGGCCGAATTGGCGGCAGGCATCATGCTGCTGCTCTACGGCCTGAGCATGTCCGTGCACGGTCTCAGCATCTGCCCCCTGTGCAAGGGCAAGTGAGCGTTCCGCGCTTGCGTCAGGTGCCTTTCGCCTAGCCCGGCAGATGCGCCCTGAAATAGTCTTCCACGTGCTCCTGGAACTGCCTGTTGGACTCGTAGCCGAACTGCTCGTGCAGCTGCAGCAGGTATGGGTGCGGTGCGAAGTGCGGCACGGTTATCGCATAGCCTTCCATGTCCATGGAGCCAGCCTTCCTGCTCACGCCGTATCTCCCGTACACCTCCCTGAATCTCGTCGACTGCGTCACCCGCTCCTTGGGGACTATCCTCCCGGCCACCTTCTGGTGCACGAACGAGAAAGCGATTTTCTTGCTCTCCGGCCTGCCGGTTACCAGGTTCATCATCGGCTTCTCGACTTCGGCAGTTATCCTTATCTCCTTTTCGCCCACCCTGGATTCGTACTCGCCCCTATCTAGATGCAGCAGCAGGAAGGACGTGAAGAACTCGCCGGCATCCCTGAAGCCCACTGCCTTGGAGAAAAGCATGAGCTTGTCGCCAGCGAAGAACAGCGAGCGCATCGCCCCGTGGGCGAAGGAGTTCCCCAGCCGTTCGCCGTCCAGGCTGAGAGTCTGGAAGTAGTTGTTCGGCACGGCATAGGCGGCGCGCGCCTCGAACATCGGATAGGCGAGCTTCACCGGCCAGCTGATGGACGTGTATGCGCCCTTGGCTATGCCGGGGAGCTTCGCAGCCATCACCCTGGTGTAGGCGATGCGTGCCTTGTCCTCCTCAAGCATCTTGGCTATCAGCTCTTCGTAGCCCGGCGTTTTCGCCCTGTCGCAGACCTTGCACATCGGAAACCAACCACCGTCCTCATTTTTAATCCTAACTTAATAATTATCACTCGAATTCCATGGAACGCAAGAACATAGTCATAACACTCATAGTGATAGCCCTGGTCCTCGGATTCATAACCGAGCTGTTCTACTTCGGCGGGAGCTTCCGCCTGACCATGCCCTGGGAGGCGACCGCAAGCGGCGTGAATAACGTCACGGGCACCGCCATATTCAACGGCACCATACGCACCTACACCCCAGCGCTGCAGATTCCGGCCAACACCAGCCAGTCCGTTATCGACCGGCTCCGGAAGATGGACGGCGTGAAGGACGTCCAGGTGCAGGCCAACAATGTCATCATCGAGACGGAGACGCGGGATGACGTCTACCCGGTCGCGGTCGCCCTGCGCCAGATGAACGTCACCGGGGCGCTGACCGTCGCCAACATCGCAATGCCGCAGGACCTGGAGGTGGTCACCGACAACGGAACCATAAATGCCAGCACCATGGGCTTCTCCGGGATCGTGCAGGTGGTGACCGAGCCCTTCGTGGATTCCGGCAGCGAGGTCCCGGTCTCCCTGACCGCGGTGGTCAGCGAGGGCATGCTCATCGACTATTCCTCCGCGCGCGTGCTGGTCGAGCGCAACAGCATGACCGTCAACGCGACGGTCGCGGAACTCGGCAGCATGACGTTCACCTACATGATCCCCTGGGAAGGCAGGAGCGGCATCGACCTCGGCAGGCTCAACGGCTCCGGCTATTCCTACGCATACAAGGAGGTCAACACAATCCTGTTCTCGCCTCAGCTCAATATCACTGATGTGCTCCTGAAGAAACAGCTCCCGTATATATCCTACATCGACACGGCCAGCGCGGAGGTCTCGCCTGATTTCACTGACATGGGCGCGATCGGGAAGGATTTCGCGGGAACCAATGTCACGTTCAGGCCGTCCACGCTCACGGTCACGGGCAATGCCACCCCTGCTCTCATGGGCCTGGGCGGGGCCGCGCTGGACTACGCCCCGGCCATCCGCTACGCCTACGTCCTCGGCCTGCCTGCATCCGCGGGCGGATACGACCTGGGCAACGCGACGTCTTTCACCATGGAAACGTCCGCGCCGCTGGAGATCAACTCCACCGTGCCGCTGAACGTGACCGTCCTTGCCATGGGGACTAATGTGCTTTCGGTCACGACCGGGCCGCTGCCCTAGCCCATCATTATTCTCCTTATGGAAAACCTGGGAGAAACGGCTGGATTTTTGTCCTAGCATTGCCCTCAAGTTGCTTTTGGATTGGCCGGGTGGAGGGCTTCCTCTGCCTCCTTCCTCATCTGCGGGGTCAGGTCGGTGCGCTTGAGCAAGTTGGCAATCTGGTCGCTGTGCCATTCCTTAATCGGAACCAAGGCAGCAAGCTGTTCAATAACAGCCTGATTCCAATTCGTGCACGAAATAAGCAATTGCATTTCTCCACTGTCCTTCACCGAACGAAACCCCTTATTCCCCTCGGTAAAGTAACCATTCAGAGTGTCATCAGAATCACTATACTCCATATGCCAACTGGCAACTCCCTTTACTAAGTTGGCAATCTCTTTTGTTTCTCCCCGCTTTTCATAATCCGTTATCCATTCCAGAAGCAAATCATTAGCCTGTTTTATGACCGGTGCGCTCAGATTCTTCTGCTCAAGCAGCTTGGCAATCGCATCAATCCGCCAATCCACCTTCCCACACGCTTTCATCACTTCAATCATCACGGCATCGCTCAAATCCGTGCGTTCAAGTAATCTGGGGATGTGTGTCCTGCTCCAGTCTCTAATCGGAATCAGAGCATTAATTCCTTCAATAACGGCATTGCCCCAGTTCTCGCACGAATAGATTTTGTTTTCAAAAACGGGGACAATCTCAGTATAATCGAGATAGCGTGAATCATCCGTCCTCCAATGATGCTCTTCCCTCGACCCCACTTGAATCTTAAACCCGTGGACCAACGCAGCAATATCATCGGTCCTTTTCTCCTTTATCAATTTCATGAGTGAGTCATTAGCCTGCTTTCTGACCGGTGCGCTCAGATTCTTCCGCGCAAGCAATTCAGCCAATTTCCAGGCTCCCCCACAGATTGGTTTCACATACAAACGCCGTGAACTCTCAAACAACAACCGGTCGATTAGCGGGGGTTGGCGCATCTGCATTTTGGTAACCTTATACATCCGGTCGTTCTTCTCCCACTTTCTTATCTGATGTATCCACCAAGCATCCATTAACTTCATGACAGCACCCCCAACCATATATTACCTCATATCTATTTTAAACAGGCATCCCGGTTGAGTCGGCCTGGGGGATCCTCCCTGGCTTACGGGAAATTAGCGGACTGCTAGCCCATACGGTCTATCTTCCTTATCCTCTTCTCGGCTTCTATGGAATTCAGGTAGTCCACCGTCTTCTTCGGCACGTGCTTCTTCCAGGACGCGTCGCCCTGCACCATGAGGCTCCTTATGTGGGCGCCCTCCTTGGTGCCGCGGTCGAAGAAATCTATGGACTTCACCAGTGTACCGTGCTTGGAGAAGAGCATCTTCACCAGCTGGTTGTTGGAATAGACCTCGTGGACCGATGGGATGTGCATGAGCACGTGGTCCACCCAGATGGTGTTGTTGTTGATGTCCGGCACCGGGACGAATATCAGGCGCGCAAGGTCGCCCTTGTTGAACGACACCCGCATCATCTCTATGCGCTCGCCGCAGGTGAACGGGTTCTCCGAGCTGAACGAGTCCTCGGAGCTGCCTATGACCACCACCACTTCGCCAAATTTCTTCAGCAGCTTCTTCAGGGCGAAGAAATGCCCATGATGGAACGGCTGGAACCTTCCTATGAACAACGCGCGTTTCATGATGCCACCTGCTTCAGCTTTATCCCCACGAGCTTCGATGCCACGCCCACCTTTGCCACGCCTATCACCGAGTCGGCGCTGGACATCACCGTGTCGTTGTGCGACACGACGATGAACTGGCTGTCGCCTGTCATCCTGGATATTAGGTCCGCCAGGTTCTTGCTGTTCGGCCTGTCCAGCGCCGCATCCACCTCGTCTAGGATGTAGAACGGCGCGGGCTTGAAGAACTGCAGGGCGAATATGAACATGAGCGCAACCAGGGTCTTCTCCCCGCCGGAAAGCGCATCCAGGGCGTACTCCCGGTTGTTCCTCCGTATCTTTATGAACAGGCCGCTCTCGAACGGTGTCGCCGGCTTGTCCAGGTAGAGGTGCCCGTCCCCTATGTTTATGTGCTTGAACATGCCGCTGAAGTTGTCGCTGACCGCCTGGAACGTCTCGAAGAACGCCTCCTTCTTGTGCTCCTCTATCTCCGCTATCATGGACATTATGGCCTGGCGCTCGATGTCCAGCCTGGCTATCCTCTCCTCGGCCTCCTCTATCTCCTGCTTCTTCCTGTCGTACATCTCTATGGCGGCCATGTTCACGTTGCCCAGCTCCGCCAGCGTGCGTTCCGATTCGTTCACCATCCTGTTCAGCTCGTCCTTCTTCACCTCTAGCATCTGCGCGTCCTGGTAGTTGACGGATTCGGCTTTGATGTCGTCGAAATGGGTGGTGGCGGTGGTCTTCTTGATCGTGAGCTGGTTGAGGTCCTTGTTCAGCTTGTCTATCTCGCCGCGCTTCTCGCCCAGCTTCTGCCCAAGGGCCTTGAACTCGTCCTCGTAGGACTTCATCCTCTCGAAAAGCTTCTCTATGTCCTTGCTGGCAGAGCTTATCTCGCTCTCCAGCTTCGTGAGCTCCTCGTGCGAGGTGTTGAGCTGGCGCCTGGTCTCGCTTATGCTGTGGACCAGCGCCTTGCCGTCCTTCTCCAGCTGCTTCACGCGCTCCTCCCTGGCCGTGCAGTCCTTCCTGCGCAGCTCGATCTCCTTCATCTTCCCCTCTATGGTGGCGCGGAGCGATGACACGCTCGACGCGAGGTCCGTGCGCTTCCTGCCGGACTCCTCCATGTGCTTCTTCGCGCCCTCCTCAGCCACGCGGAGCTGTTCGCGCAGGGCAACGGCCGACTTATCCTTCTCGGCCACGGCTGCCGTGAGCTTCTCCCTCTCCGCAGTTGCGGCGCGCAGCGCCTCGTCCAACGAAGCTAGTTCGTCGTTCAGCTGCTCCTTCCGCTTCAGCAGGTGCGCGGACTCCTTCCTGCGGTCATCCACCATGCGCATTTCCATCTCTATGGTCTTTATACGGAGCTCAATCTGCGATTTCTCAGCGCGCACGGACGATTCGTGTTCGCGTATGGAATACAGCTCCTGGAATAACGTCTCTTTCTGCGCCTTGGCGTCAGCCAGCTCCTTCTCGAGCTTGCGCAGCTGGTTGCCGCTGAGTATGCCGCTTTCGGAGCGGCCGCCGCTGATGACGCCGGAGCGCTCGAATATCTCGCCCTCCAGGGTCACCATCCTCGCGCTGCCAATACCGAGCTTCCTCGCTTCCGCGACGTCGTCAACTAGCAGCGTCTCTGCGAATACGTATTCCGCGGCGCGCCTCACCTGCTCCGGGAAGTCAATCACGCCTATGACCGGCTGGGCGCTGCCGGATTTCGGCGGCGCCGGCGTGCGGACAGTGTCCAGCGGGATGAACGTAGCCCTGCCTGCCTTGGCCTTCTTGAGCTTCTCTATGACGGACGTGGCCGTGTCCACGCTGTCCACTACAACATAGAGAAGCCTTGAGCCTGCGGCCGCCTCCACCGCGCTCGCGTATTTGGCGTCGAAGCTTATGAGGTCCGCGACCGTGCCGTGGATGCCCTTGTCCTTCTGCTTCAGGTCGGCTATGAAACTGAGCGCCGGGTTCGCCAGCTGCGGCGATGAGCGCACCTTGAATATGGCCGTCTTCTCCCTTAGTTCGAGCATCTGCCGGTCGATGTCGGCGATGGCTGCGTTCGTCTCCTTTGTCTTCGCGAAAGAGGCGTCTATCTCCGCAGCGAGTTTCGCCGCATCCGCGCGCAGCTTCTTCGTCTCGTCCGCGACGGCGCCCTCCTCCAATCCAGGGACGCTGATGCTCTTCTCCTCGGCCTTCTTGGCCCCGATTATCTCGTTCTTGGAGCTTATCTCCGACGTGAGCGCTATGAGCCTCTCGCGCGCCTGTGCGAGCTCGGCTTCCTGCCTTTCCAGCGCGGACCTGGCCTTGGCCACGGCCTCGTTCTCCGCAGGCCCGCCGTGCGCGCCCAGCTTCGTTTCCGCGGCCTTGAGCTCCGCGCGCAGCGCCTCGAGCTCCTTCCTGAGCGCCTCCAGCCCCTGCTGCTCGCCGGCCAGCTCCTTAGCCAGCGTCTCGCCCTCGGCGGCGTTCTTCGCGGACTGCGCCTCCCGGTCCTCGATCAGCTGCGCTTTCGTCGCGCAGTTCGCCCTGAGCTCCTCCACCTTGCGTATGAGCGCATTGGTCTTCTGCTTCGCCTGTATCTCCCTGCTGGCCTCGGTCCGCTGGGCATCGACTTCCTTGACTCTCGCGTCCAGCTCGGCGATGTCGTGCTCCCTGGCGGTCCTGTTGAAGTTTATCTTCTCCTCGAGCGCTGCCACGTCCCCGAGCTCCTTCTCAAGCCTCTTCAGCTCGTTGCGCAGCAGCGTCGCTTTCGCGTTGGTGAGCGTCTTCTTGGATTCCAGGTATCTCAGCGCCGTTTCTTTTTCATTCTTCAGGTCGTTGAGGAACGCCCTGCGCTCGCCCAGCACGAGGTTGGCGTCCTTTATCCTCGTCTCGACCGTTTCCAGCTCGCCCATGGCCTCCTTCTTCTTGTCCTCGAAGTCCGTGATGCCTGCCACGCTGTCTATTATGACCCTGCGCTCCTTCCCGTTCATGTTTATTATGCGCTGGACCTCCCCCTGTGCGATGGTGTTCCTGCCGGAGCTGTCCAGGTTGTACTTCTTTATGGCCTCCAGTATGGCCGTGCGCGTCACCTTCTTCCCGTCAAGGCGGTAGAGTATCTTGCCGTCCTCGCGTATGGCGCGCTTCACCTCGTACCCGCTGCCGTTCCCGTCGCCATCGAAGCTTATGGTCACCTCGGCGCTTTTCGAATCAGAGTGGATGAGGTCCTTGACCTTCCTGGCGCGTAGCGAGCGCAGGCTTATCTCGCCCATGACGAAGCGTATGGCGTCGCACAGGTTGGACTTGCCGCTGCCGTTGGGCCCTGCGAAGCAGATGAACGTCTTCGGCAGCCGGACGTCCGCTGCCTTGAACGACTTGAAATTCCTCAATTTGAGGCGGGAGATGAAAACCATTACAACCTGACCTAAATCTCAGGAGAGGTTAAAAAGGATTTCTCCCTCACTCCAATGTATGAGCCTTCAGATAAAGGGCAGGCCCCAGCCGCTGGTGACGCTCGCCATCGTGCTCGCCATCGGCATCATCATCGGGCTGACCATCAGGAGCGTCGGCTACTTCTGGGTGATGCTGGTGCCTAACGTGTTCCTCGTAGTGCTCACGCTCTCGCTCCTCATGGCATATTTCGACCGCACCGACCCGTCCAAGGCAGAGCCGGCGGCCTATCCGCCGCTGAGCGTGCTGATACCGTCGTATAATTCGAAAGCGACCATCGTGCGCACCATAAAATCCATCCAGGCGTCAGACTACCCAGGGAAGATGGAGATAATAGCCGTGGACGACGGCAGCACAGACGGCTCTCGCGAGATGCTCCTGAAGCTGAAGGGCATAAGGCCGCTGCTGCTCGACAGGAACGGCGGCAAGGCCCATGCGCTCAACACCGCCATGAAAGTCGCCAAGGGCGACGTCGTCGCGTGCGTGGACTCTGATTCCTATCCGGAGCCCTATGCCCTTCGGAAGGCTGTGGCTGCGCTCTACCGCGACGCGCGGAACGGTGCGGTCACCTGCTTCATACGCGTGGAAAAGCCGGATTCGCTGCTCAAGAAGATCCAGGACATAGAATACCTGACAGGCTTCGGGTTCTCCCAGATGGCCACAAGCGCCATTGAGGCGATATTCGTCACTCCCGGCCCGACGACCATATTCAGGAGGGCTGCGCTTGATGAATTGGGAGGGTTCGACGAGGACAACATAACCGAGGACCTGGAGATGGCCTGGCGGCTCAGGAAGCACGGCTACCGCATAGACTACACGCCGGAGGCGCTCGTATATACGGACGTCCCTAACACGCTCGGCGCACTGTTCAAGCAGAGGATGCGCTGGTACCGCGGCAAGTTCTTCAACCTCCGCAAGCACCACGACATGCTGTTCAACCCGAAATACGGGCTTTTCGGCATGTTCGTCCTGCCGTTCTCGTTCTCCGCTGAGCTGTCCGGCATCGTGCTCAGCTTCTCGTTCACCTACCTGCTGGCCAGAGGCGCGCTCTGGTTCTATGGCTTCATGACGTCCAACCTGGCGCTCGGCGGCTCTCTGACGAATATAACTGGCATGATGGGGCTTGGCATGTCCGCCATGGCCATGGGCCTGCTGCTGGTGAGCCCCTGGTTCCTGGTTGTCTACCTGAGCCACGTCATCGGCCAGAAAAAATTCAAATTGAGCGAGGTGCCGGTCATCGGCGTGTTCTTCCTCTTCTACGGTATCCTTATATCCTTTTTCTACTGCATAAGCTTCTTCCAGGAGATAAACAGGAGCGACTACAGATGGAAATGAGTGATTGACATGGAATTCAACAAGGGCATCTTCATGAAGGCGGCCGTGGCCACCCTGGCGCTTTTCGCCATATCGCTGTTCGTCGGCTACACCATAGAATCGGGCAACTATTCCCACACCGAAGCCCGCATAAACGAGCTCGACAGCGGGCTGGAGAACTCGCTCCTGTTCCTCATGTTCCTGCAGACGCACAACCAGACCGCGTCCATGTGCAACGTGCTCCAGAGCCAGATGGACGACTCGGCCCAGAGGGCCTACAGCCTCTATGGCATCCTGGAGCAGGGCCAGGCGACCGACATATTCATCAGCTACGACGAGCTGCGGAACAAGTATTTCCTCGCCAACATGCAGTTCTACCTCATGCTCAGGGAATACATGCAGACCTGCGGCAACACCAACCTCAAGCCGGTGCTCTTCTTCTACAGCGCATACAACTCGTGCCCGGCGTGCGTGGCGCAGGGCCAGGTGCTGGACGCTGTCCGCGCCGACTGCTCCAACGCCCGCGTCTATGCGTTCCCGGCCGACGCGCAGAACATAACCATGATAAAGTACTTCACGCAGTACTACCAGGTCAGCCAGACGCCGGCGCTGGTGATAAATGACCAGCCCTACAGCAGCCTCATGTCCAAGGAGAAAATCGAGACGCTGATAAACTGCAGCAAGTAACGGGCAGAAAAGTAGAGTGGACTTGGGGGGACTCGCACCCCCGGCCCCCCGCACGCCAAGCGGGTGCTCTGCTGCTGAGCTACAAGCCCGAACGAATGTGAGGCCTTGGAGCGATTTGGCCGAAAAGGCCAAACTGAGCTACAAGCCCGAACTTTCCTCCTGTTTGACCCCGGTTAAAGTTCGATCAAACTTCATGAAGTAACAAGACTGGATAAAACAAAATAAAAGATTTGGGATTTCAGGATGGCGAGATGAAGGTGACCGAGTCGCCGCGCAACAGGACCGTTCCCACGCCCCTCTTGACTTCGCCGTTCATGAGCTGTTCGGCCTTCTCGAGCACTATGTTCATGTGGACGTCGTACGCCACCATGACTCCCCTGAACTCGTAGCCTCCCTTCATGCCGATTATCACGGTATTGTTCAGGGCGCTGTTCAGTACGTCAAACGGTCTCCTCTCTGCCATTTTTACACCTCAACAAAAAACAAATCCTTTTTTCTAACGTTATCATCATAGGTTTTATAAACGCGCCTCATGCTGCTCATCCGCTGTTGCTTATCGTCTCGATGCCGCCCGTGCCCCTGAATATCAGGACCTTGTCGGCCGTGTTGCGCAGGGCCGCGCTGAACGCCACGTCCGTGGCGATTATTATCGTGCCCTTGCCGTGCGCCTTCGCCTTCACCAGCACCGGGCGGTAGTCTATGTCCCTTGTCATGAGCGCAATGGTGTCTATGGACGGGCTTAGCGCGTATTCCATGGCCTCTATGGCCATGGTCACGTCCACGTCGCCTGTTGTGGTGACCGTGTCGAATCCCTGGTTGACCATGGCCTCGATGAGCTTCTGCGATGCGTACTGGTCCAGGTAGATCTTCGCCACGCGTATGTCGCCGTGCTTGAGCAGCTCCTTCTTGACAGCGAGCAGGTTGACGCTGAACTCCTTGCGCAGTATGTTCGGCCCGTCAACCAGGAGCGCGATGCGGGGCCTCCCCTTCCCGAAAATCCGTTCGAACATGTCAAACCCTGAAATTGAAGAACCTCATGGCGTTCTCAGCGGTCTGCTTTCCGACCTCTTCGGCGCCAAGGCCCTTCACTTCCGCTATGTATGCGACCGCCTCCCTTATGCTTTCCGGCGTCCTGCCGACGAAAGGCGCGTCGCTCTCGACCATCAACCTATCCAGCGGCACTGTATTAATAACTTTCCTCCGTTCCTTGGAGCGCATGTGCGTCACTGATACGTAGCCGCCCATCTTAACCACGCGCGCTGCCTGACTCTCGTCCCCGGTGAAGAAGTGCATGAGGAAATCCCCGCCGACCATGCCCAGTATCTCGTCAACGGCGTTTTCCGGCACCCCGTTATCGCCGTTTTCCGCCGGCTTGTTGCGCGAATGGATGACCAGCGGGAGCTTCAGGTCCTTCGCCAGGCCTATCATGGCTTCGAAAACCTTCATCTCCTTCGCGGCGTCCGTCCCGTTTTTCGCCCATTTGTAGTCCAGACCGACCTCGCCTATGGCGTTCGGCCTGTTCTGCCTTATGAACTCCATCCATTCGTCAAGGTGCGACAAATCCTCGCGCAATGCGGTCTGGGGCGCGATGCCCAGGACGGTCGGGCAGCCTTTTTTCCCCCATTCCGCCGCCTTGCGGTTCGAGCCGGCTGAGTAGCCGACTACCACCACCCTGATGTCCGCTGGGAGCGCATAGCCCTTCATGTCGAATATGTGGCAGTGCGAGTCGACGAGCATAATTTACATTTAAAAACCTTAACACTTTATAACATAGTAGTCTTTTTCGACGAATTATGACCAGCCAGGTGCATGCATGGTAGAGAAAGTTTTCCTCGTAGCCAAGGAGCTGAAGATAGGCAAGTACGTGCTCATAGACGACATCCCATGCCGGGTGGTGGAGATAGAATCCTCCAAGCCGGGCAAGCACGGCGCAGCAAAGATGAGGATCACCGCCATCGGCATATTCGAGGGGCAGAAGAAGACACTTCTCTCCCCTGGTGATGCCGATGTGGAGTCGCCCATAATAGAGCGCAGGAACGTCCAGATAATGTCCGTTTCAGGCAAGAGCGCCCAGGTCATGGACCAGCAGACCTACGAGATATACGATTTGGAGATCCCGGACGAGCTGCTGGCCAGCGCCGCCTCCGGCAAGGAGGCAGAGGTGCTCGAGGCCATGGGCAGGAAGAAGATGGAGAGGATAAGATGAATGTGAACATAGTTTCAACCACAGACAACAAGCTCCTTGAGCGGAAGGAGATATCGGCAGAGGTGCTGTTCGACGCAGCCACGCCCAAGAGGGCAGAGCTGAAGCAGGCCATATGCGGCAAGGTCGGCGCCAACCC
>CAYZNP010000003.1:0-25451 GCA_964479815.1 Microcaldota archaeon | reverse complement strand
TTTTTATTCTTTCTTTTCCCTTATATCCTGATGAAGTACGTCCTTTTCGACATAGACGACACCCTTTTCCCGTCCACCGAATTCTCAGCGCTGGCGCGCAGGAACGCCATAAACGCCATGATAGGCCTGGGCCTGAAGACTGATTACGAGCATGCCAGCTCCCGCCTCAGCGCCATAATAGAGAAGAAGGGCTCGAACTACGAGCACCATTTCGACGACCTCTGCAGGGAGCTGAAGGTCGAACGGCCTGCGCGCTACGTGGCCGCGGCGGTGGCTGCATACCACGACACGAAAACCGCTATACTGCCATTCGCGACCGTGCCCCTGACCCTCCTGAAGCTCAGGCAGAAGGGCTTCCGGCTCTACGTGGCCACCAACGGGGACCCGGTGAAGCAGTGGGACAAGCTCATACGCCTGCGCATAGCGCTGTATTTCGACGACGTTTTCGTATCCGAAGAGCTCGGGATAGAGAAAGGCAGGGAGTTCTACCAGAAGCTCCTCAAGCAACTGGACGCGAAGCCGAGGGACTGTGTCATGGTGGGCGACCGGGAGGACGCGGACATAAAACCGGCCAAGTCGGTTGGCATGGCGACCGTACGGGTTTTGAGCGGCAGGTACGCCTCAGTGCCATCTGACGCCGATTTCGTGATAAAAGACATGGCCGAACTGGTTTCCATAGTCGAATCCTTGTGACATGCTCCCACCCCTAAAAGGTGTGGGCTTCCTGCTTCATAGACGAAACTTGCCTTGCGGTAGAGGCCTCTTCTTCACAGGCGTTACTTTCCGTCTGCCCGACGGTAGCTCTATCGAGTATGTTGATTGCAGCATTGAGGTCTCTATCCATGCTCAGACCGCAGGAAGAACAGTTGTGCTGTCTTTCGTGCAGTTCTTTCTCGACCATTTCGCCGCAATCACTACATATCTTCGTAGTGTTTGCCGGATTCACCAGTACAACCTTCGAACCAGCACTTTCAGCCTTGTAAGAGAGCATACTGATGAACTCACTCCATCCGGCATCATTGATTGACTTTCCATACTTCTGCTCAGCCATTTCCTGAGATGCCAACTTCTCCAATGCCATGAGGGAATGAGAATTAACTAATTTACGAGACAGTTTATGCAGGAAGTCCCTACGGGTATTCCTTACCTTCTCGTACAGAAGGGCAACTTTATTCTTGGCTTTCCTTCTTCCGAAACCACCCTTCTTTTTCTTTGAGAATTTCCGCTGCTTATTTGCCAGCCTATCGGCGTATTTTTTCAGGTGTTTTGGATTTTTGATTGTAGTTCCGTCAGAGAGGACGGCGAAGTTGATTAGTCCAAGGTCTATGCCAACCGGATTTCCGTTGTTCTTCAGAAGTGGTTTGGCTTCTGTTTCTGCCGTGAGAATCGCATACCACTTATCCGATGCTTCTCTTTTCAGCGTCAGAGTTTTGACTTTCCCTTCTACTGGCCTGTGGAGTTTGATATTGATTTCTCCGAATGGTGTTACTTTTAGTTTCCTGCCATTTAGAGAGAAACCCGATTGCGGATAGGTCAGGGACTTCATGCGGTCTATGTTCCTAAAACGTGGAAATCCTGCGTTTATGCCTTTCTTTCTCCGGGCAACCATGCCATAGATTGACTTGTTTAGCCGCCTGAAAATATCCTGTGCCACTTGGGAATACAATCCGCTTTCGCTTGCCTTCACTACTTCGTTCAACTCGTTGGTTGTTGAAAATCTTTGCTCCTGTCCATATTTCTTCTTTGTGGCATCCAGCAGGTCATTCCACATACCCTTTGCCCAATGGAGATGTAACCGAAGTTCTACACGTTGCTCTGCATTCGGATACAAACGGAATTTATATGCCCTTGTTACATTCATGAAGATATTGCTGAAAACGTCCTTTATAAGCATACGTCGGCACACCTCATTTCCGCGGAAAGTGAGGTGTCAATCTCTGGGTTCCAATGAACGGAACGCCGTTCATTAGGACTGTGGAAATGGCCCTTTCGGATCATGGTCGACGTTTCGTCCAGGTCAGATTCGTCACGAAGAATCGGAGGGTGTCATTTCATCGCGGTTATCTCTTATACCCCCGCTCACTGTCATACCGCCTCTAAAGAGCGTGGATTTTCCTGCTCACGCATTCAGTCAAATCCTTATAAACCATTCAGTGCAATACTTTCCCATGAGACCCGCGGTATCGTTCTTCCTGGCGTTGGCTGTGGTATTGTTCGTGCTTGCCGCAGGCTGCACCGGCACCAGGGGAAACACCTGTGCCAAGGACGGAGACTGCAAGACCTGGGAATTCTGCAACCTGTCCGCGAAGACGTGCAGTGTGCTTCCAGGCTACTGCACCAGCGAGGACGACTGCACCAAAAGGGACGAACTCATGACCTGCGACCTGGCCAAGACGCACCTCTGCGTGTTCAAGGAAGGGCGGTGCAGGACGGACGTGAACTGTGAGATGTGGCAGGTGTGCACCGACAACCAGACCTGCCGTGCAGCACCTGGTTTCTGCGACGCCGACAGCCAGTGCAACCCCGTATTCGAGTTCTGCAACCCTGCCCAGCACAAATGCGGCCCGGCGCCGGGCTTCTGTGTGAAGGACACCGACTGCGACGCCTGGAAGAAATGCGATGTCATCAGCAAGAAGTGCTACATGCTCGAGGGCAGGTGCGACCTTGACGGCGACTGCACGAACTGGCAGACCTGCGACGTGAAGACCCACTACTGCAAGGCAAAGCAGGGATACTGCATCAACGAGAATGACTGCGCGGCCTGGGCCCGCTGCGACCTGAGCGGGCACAAGTGCGTCGCGCGCCAGGGCTTCTGCGGCAGCGACAACGAATGCAACCCCTGGGAGTACTGCGGCCAGACCGACCACAGGTGCAAGCCCCAGAAGGACCGCTGCGGGCTGGATTCGGACTGCGGCAGTTGGCAGACCTGCGACAGCGGGCACTATTGCAGGGCAAAACTCGGCTTCTGCGACACAAAGGCTGACTGCGTCTCCGGCGAGGTCTGCAACGAGCAGATCCACAAGTGCGCCTGAGCGCCCTTCAGCCGGCCGCGGCACCATTTTATCCTTTTTCCTTCTACTCCTTCCATGGCAGTGCGTTTCGGGCCGGCGGGCATCCCTCTGCAGTGCGAAGGCGGCACCATCGATGGCGTGAAGTGCTGCAGGGGCATCGGCCTGGACGCCATGGAAATGGAATTCGTGCAGGGCGTGCGCATGCGCGACGGCATGGCAAGGGAGGTCGCACGGGAGGCGAAGGAGCTTGACGTGTCGCTCTCGTCCCACGCCCCCTATTTCGTCAATCTGTGCTCCAAAGAGCCTGAGAAGATAGCCCGCACCAGGAGGCACATCCTCGCTTCCGCACGCATCACTGCGCTGGCCGGAGGCGGCATCACCGTCTTCCACCCCGGGTTCTACCAGAAGCTCGCCCCGCAGGAGGCTTTCGACACGGCCAAAAAGGCCCTGAAGGAGATCGAGGCTGAGCTGAAGGCCGGCGGGGTGAAGATACGTCTGGGAGCAGAGACCGTCGGCAAGAAATCCGCCTTCGGGGGGCTGGACGAGAACATAAGGCTTGCGCAGCAACTGGACATGGTCGAGCCGGTGCCCGACTTCGCCCACCTGCATGCGCGCGGCGATTTCCGGCTAAAAGGCGAGGCGGACTACAGGGCGGTTTTCGACAGGCTGGAGAAGGAGCTGGGCGGCTACGTGAAGCGGTTCCACTGCCATTTCTCAGAAATAAACTATTCAGGCAAGGGCGAGCTGAGCCATTTCCCGCTGGGCACCAACAATGAGCCGCCCTTCAGGCCGTTCATGAGGGTGCTGGCCGAGAACGGCTATGCGGGCACCGTCATCTGCGAGACCCCGAAGCTGGATGTGGATGCCCTCGTCATGCAGAAGGAATACCGGCGGCTCAAGGGGAGATGATGGCGCTCCTCATAGATTATCTCGAAGCGGCCGCCGCCTGGCTCAGGGCGAAGAAGGAGAGGCTGCGCAAGCTGGATGAGCAGTATCGCCGTGCCTACGACCGTGACCTCAAGCGCGAGATGGCGGTCACGAGGCAGGAGATACGGAAGAAGTCAGCCGAGGTCAGCGACGAGCTCATATACAACCTGGAGGAGCTCCGCTACCTGAGGAAATACTTCCCGGAACTGCTGGCCGCGTTCACCGAGGACGAGAATGTCGGTCCCATCCTCCGGAAGAAGGAGTGGCTGCTGGATTTCAGGCCAGTTCCGCCCCAGGAGGCCGCCATGCGGCTGGAGCAGTTGCGGCAATCGAGGGCGCAGCTGAGGGAGGCGAAAAGCATCCTCCGGGGTGCCGGGCGTTTCGATGCACGTTCCCTGACAGCGGCCTATCCCATCCTGCAGGGCTACGTCCAGGGGCAGATGGACCGGGATGACGTGCTTGCCGCCATAGAGAAGGCGAGCCGCATGCTCCTGCGCGAGGGATGGCTGCTCCTGCTCACGGATACGCTCATAGAGATACCACTGAAGAGGTTCATACTTAAGCTCAACCAGCTGCGCTACGACGAGACCGCCGCAAGAGGCGAGGCTAGGCGCATGCAGGGCAAAGGGACCGTGGCCGAGGCCAACGCCCTGAAGAATCTCCAGAAATTCACCCATCAGAGGGAGCACTATGAGCGGATGATACGCCAGCTGCTGCTGGCAAACCCGGATTATCTCCGTTCACTCAAGAGAAAGGACTGGCTGTCGCGCGGAAAGCAGAGCGCGCTCCAGCGCATAGCAGAAAACGTTACTCCGCGCAGGGTCAAGGAGATGGCCTGGCTTAACGAGATGAAAAAACGGCTGGAAGGCTGATCATCTCTTCATGGATTTTATCTTCTGCTCGATTTTCTTTTTCTGCGCGTCACCCACCCGCGGGTCCCTGGCTATGAAAAAAGAGTAGAAGTTCGAGAGCAGCTGGCCCGTGCGCTTGGAGTCCAGCTCCTGGGCCCTCTTCAGGTGCCGGTCGGAGCGGGGGTCGTCCATGAGCATGTAGCATATGGCCATGAAGAACTCTGTTTCGGCGTCCTTGGGCTCGATGGCCAGCGCGTCCGTGAATGCATCTATGGCGTCCTCCATCTCGAATATCTCGAAGTGCGCCATGCCCTTCATCTTGAAGTAGCCAGCCTTCTTCCTTATGAAAAGCGCCCTCTCGAAATGCTCCTGCGCCGCGTCATAGCTCTTGAGTTTGAGCGAGACGACGCCGCGCAGGTACCACAGCTCGTCACTGTCCCTGTTCTGCACGAGCATGGCATCAAGCACCCTGCCAGCGTCCTTGTAGCGCTGCTGCGCGAGAAGTGTCCGCACCGCTTCTTCCATGAAGTGGATTTGCGGAGTAGTTAATTAAAAACCACCCGCCGTCGCCGGAAGGAGGGCGGGCGCCGCTGCGAGGTGCTTTTTTAAACGCTTCCATATAAAGTATTATTGGAAATAACGTTAAAAAGTGGAAGTATGAAGGAAGCCTTCGCGGAAAGGGAAAAGAAAGCCCCGGCGCTCCTGCCGGCAATCGAGCGCAAGCAGGAACCCTACAGCGCACTGGAGGTGCTCTACAACAGTGCCGCTAATCTTCGCATCCCTTCCGAAGGCACATACGCCAATGCCGCCGAGGCAGGCATGGCCACCCGCATAGCAGCAAACGCCCAGGCTGTGCTGCCCGAGGGCTCTGCGCCTCTGCATGCACGATTGGCAAGGGCGTTAAACTCCCTGCCGGGCTGAGCCGATGAGATTTGACAGGAGCCTGGCAACCGAGAAAGTCCAGCTGCTGTTCTACCTTATCATCGAGAAGGGCGATAAGCGGCTGCTGAAGCCGCTCAAGTTCGAGCATGACATACAGATATCGCTCAAGCTCGTGCGCGCCATAGCTGACGACACGGTCATACCCACGTTCTATGAAACACTCCAGAAGAACCTGCTGGAGCGCGGGGTCAAGCCCGGCTCCAAAGTGCAGATGAGGGCGAAATTCAACGAGAAGCATGCCATGCTGGACCCGGTCTTCACAGGAACGCGCATCCTGTGCGAAGTCACTGTGTAGCGCTATTCTGCCCAGCATTTTGTCGTGCACCCTGCGTCGAGGCTTCAGGCGATTGCCTTGCCAGACGCCCGGCTTCTAGCCGTAATTTCTCGCACCGTTCCTTTTTGCTGCTTGAACCTATCAGGCAACAGTTCACCGCCATTGCGTGCAAGCGGATTCATGCAGGGGCACGGCCAGTCTGAAGGGAACATCCTCCTGTGCTCAAACCCATGCAGTTTTTTCAGGGCCTCTTCGCCGTACTTGAGGTCGTCCCTGCACGTTCTATTATGCATGCTGATCGCAGCCCTCCCGGTCGCTTCACGAACTTTATCCTCGAGCTCTGGCCTATAGTTATTTTCGTACACGTGAATGAGGTCATGGACCGCATCTCGCATATTTCTTCTTGCATCCCCGATCATTTCCTTTACCATCTCAAGGCCGATGAACTCTCTGAGCTCCCTGTTTTCAGCTATCAGTCCCAGCCACGTGGGGCTCCCCAGTTTTGCCATTATTCTTTTACCGGCCTCGTTCTTAGACAATAACCCCAGCTGCGCCGGCGATTTCCTCAGGATTGCCGTTATCCTCTCCATGTCCCTGTCCCACCCGTCATAAGTCATTTAAGATGCCCCCGTTATGTTTATCTGTGTAATCTTGTGGGATTATAAATATATTAAAGTTATTATGAAAAAATTGCACAAAATACGAAAACTTTTAATTGAATTTGGTCTATATGCAATACATGGACGACCTGGACGCGCTTGACAGGCGCATAATGTACGAGCTGGACCTGAACGCCAGGGCTCCGGCGTCCGAGCTGGCGAAAAAGCTCAGGAAGAGCAAGGAAACGGTCAATTTCAGGCTGAGAAGGCTGCTTGACGGTGGCTACCTCAAGGGCTTCTACGCCGTCTTCAGCACGTCAAAGCTCGGCTGGTATTACTACAAGGTCTACCTGAAGTTCAAGAATATCACTCCCGACAAGGAGAGTGAACTGTTCGCATACATCCGGGGTCAGGCCAATATCGCATACCTGGCTGACGTGGAGGGTTATTATGACTGTGTCCTGCTCGTCATGGTGCGGAATTCCCAGGAGATGACCGATTTCCTCTATCCGTTCATGAAGCTCTACGGAGCGTTCGTTCAGGAAAAAGACCTCGTCGTCTTCCTGACCACGCACCGTCTGAACCAGAGGTTCCTTTTTGCAGGCGAAGAAAGAGCTGACTGGTTTTACCCTGTCATGATGGAGAACTACGAAGTGGATGAAACCGACCGGAGGATTCTCGGCACTCTTTCATCAAACGCCCGCATGCCTTTCACTGAGATAGCGAAGAAGACCGGCATCGACCCGAAGGTGGTGAAATACCGGCTGAAGAAACTGGAGAAGGACGGCATAGTCCTGGCCTACGTGACCTCGCCCGGTTTCGACAAGCTCGGCCTGCTTTTCATCCAGCTCAACATCTCCTTGAAGGACCCGACGACGAAGAAGTCTATCATAGAATACTTCAGCTCCACTGACCGCTGCCTTTTCGCCATAGAACTCCTGGGCAAATACGACCTGACCATAGAAATCCATGTGAAGGACAATGCTGAACTGAAAGCGATAATAGACGGGTTCAGGACGAAATTCGTGGACGTGTACAACGACTATGACGTCTCGGTCATAAACCAGGAACATGTCGTCGTATGGAGCCCGTTCCCGAACAAGTGATTATTCCATCTCAATCGTGCCGGGCGGCTTGTTCGTGATGTCGTAGGCTACGCGGCCGACCGAGCGGATCTCATTGGTTATGCGGGTGGAGATGCGCTCGAGCACTTCGGGCGGTATGTGAGAGAAGTTCGCGGTCATGCCGTCAAGGCTGCGCACAGCGCGGACGATGACAGTATACTGATACGCTCTCTCGTCCCCTCTTACGCCGACTGTCTTGGATGGGAGCAGTGCAGCGAAATACTGCCATGGCCTTTCCATCTTCCCTGCTTTCACAGCCGCATCTATCTCGCCCTCGACGATGAAGCACGCATCCTGAACTATCTTCGCCTTCTCCTCTGTGACCTCGCCCACTATGCGCACTGCAAGCCCAGGGCCGGGGAATGGCTGCCTCTGGTGGATGCTCTCAGGAAGGCCGAGCTCCTTGCCGACCATGCGCACCTCATGCTTGTACAATTCGCGCAATGGCTCGCAGAGCTTCAGGTCCATCTTCTCAGGCAGGCCTCCGACGTTGTGATGGCTCTTTATGGTGTCGCGGCCAAGCCCGCCGCTCTCTATCCAGTCCGGCGCTATTGTCCCTTGGATTAGAAACGCCGCCTTGCTCTCCCTGGCCTCCTCCTCGAAAATGCGTATGAACAACCCGCCTATGATTTTCCTTTTCTTCTCAGGGTCGTCCGCGCCCTTCAGCGCGTCGAAAAAGCGCTTCCGCGCATCGATGACCCTGAGTTCGACGCCCACCGCCTTCGCCGTCCTCCGCACCTCGTCGGTCTCGTTCTTCCTCATGAGGCCAGTATCGACGTAAATCACGTGAAGCTGCCCTGGCACCGCCCGTGCCGCGAGCGTTGCGGCCACGAACGAGTCGACGCCGCCTGAAACGGCGGTGATCGCCTGCTCCTTTCCTATGGCCCTGGCTATCTGGCCGACGGAATTGTTTATGAATTTCTTCGGGTCGAAAGGCATATTATGCACCTGTTATGTTAGCCATATTCGTCAGATTGAATAACTGCTCCTGTGGGATGTGCAAGGCGCCGGCAGCCAAGCCGTTCGCGTAGAAGAGGAGCGCCACTGCCGCTATGCAAGACAGGAACACGATTGTGAGGACGTGCAGGTAGGAGAGGTCGTGGACCGTGGCGTACGCCCTGCAGCGCACCACGAACATGAAGTAGAGCCCCACGACCAGGTATGCGAGTACTGCTGCCGCGCCCAGGCACGGAACCGGCCCGAACACCATTATCGAAGATGACATGGCGGTGGCGAGCGCCACGAACGACGAGAGGTAATACTGCTGCGCGAACGTTCCCTTCCCGCCAGTGAGCCGCAGCGCATAATACACGATGCCATCCTGGCAAAAGCTCACCAGGAAGGTGAGCGGCGCGGTGAGCAGCAGGAAAACCGCGAACGGCCCAAGGAGGCTGAAGTCCGGCTCAGGCGCCGGCTCGCCGATGGCCTCGCTCAGGGCCTTGTAGGTGAACGCATCGAAGTACAGCGCCTCCGCATATATCACAAGCGAGAGGACGGCGCCGATGACTGTCACGGCCACGAACACCAACACGGCCGCGCGAAGGTCCGCCTCCGGAATCCTCTGCCTAAGAGTTTCGTCCGCCTTCCGGTAGTCGAAAAGGGATTTTGCAGTGTCCCAGGCCGTGTTCATGAGCGTCAGCAGGCCCATTCTGGCTGACTCACTCTCCGCCTTCTCCATGGCAACCTATCGCAGCACCGGTTTAAATAAATTGAGCCCGTTTCTACCCCATGCGGATTATCGCCGACCTGCACGTGCACAGCAAATACGCCCGCGCCACCAGCAACCAGTGCGATATCAAAGGGCTGTCCGAAGGCGCTAAGATAAAGGGCATAAGCCTCATGGCCAGCGGCGATTTCACCCACCCCGTTTATTTCAACGAGATAAAAACCGACCTGCAGGGCACCGACACCGGCCCCTCTGGCAGGAAAACCGGCATCTACGAGTACAACGGCGTGAAGTTCATCCTCTCAACGGAAGTTGCCGTCATATTCGAGCTCCACAGCAGCACGAAAAAAATGCACCACGTGCTGCTCGCGCCCTCGCTTGAAGTAGCCGCGCAGATGAACGACCGGCTCGCAAAATACGGCGATTTGAAGGCGGACGGCAGGCCTACGCTGATGCTGTCCAGCGCGGCGCTCGCGGAGGAGCTCCATGCCATATCCCCTGATATCGCCATAATCCCGGCGCACGCCTGGACGCCCTGGTTCTCGGTGTTCGGCTCAAAGGCAGGCGTTGATTCCATGGAAGAAGCATTCGCGGACCAGGCGCACAGGATATTCGCGATTGAGACCGGATTGTCCAGCGACCCTGTCATGAACTGGATGGTCAGCGCACTGGATAAATATTCGCTCGTGTCCAACAGCGACGCCCACAGCCTTGGCAAGCTGGGCAGGGAGGCGAATGTCTTCGAGCTGGAGGAACTGGGCTACCATTCGCTGATCGACGCCATAAGGACGCGGAAGGGGTTCGTCAAGACATACGAGTTTTATCCTGAGGAGGGCAAGTACCATTACGACGGGCACCGCGACTGCAAGGTGCTGCTCACGCCCTGGGAGGCAAAGGAAAGGAACAACATCTGCCCGGTCTGCAGGAAGAGGCTCACCATCGGAGTGATGCACCGCGTCGCAGACCTCGCGGACAGGAAGTTCGGCTTCAAGCCGGAGAACGCCGTGCCGTTCCAGCACATAGTCCCGCTCACCACGGTGATATCCAAGGCGATGAAGAAGAGCGAGCTCTCGCCGGCGGTCGCCGAGGAATACTCCAAGCTCATCCGCTATTTCGGCAGCGAATTCGCGGTCTTCGAGGCCCCACCTGAGCAGGTCCGCCTCGCAGCCACCCCGCCGATAGCCGATGCGATTATCCGCGTCAAGGAAGGCAGGATACGGTGGATCCCTGGCTATGACGGCGTCTTCGGAGAGCTGATACTCGACGATGCAGCGCCTGCAAAGGGCACGGTAGACAAGAAGCAGAAGAGCCTGTCGGACTTCTAATCTTTTTTCGCAGCCTTCTTCGCTGTGCTTTTTTCCTCGCCAGCACTGAACATGTTCATCAGCAGGGGTATGGCATAGAACGCAGCCCCGATTCCCGCCAGCCCGCCGCTCAGGAGCCGGATCGCGTTGCTGCTCTCATAGACGAAAGGCAGTAGGCTGAGGTCCGACAGCAGCTGTATCCCGCCGTCAAGCGCAATCGGCACCAGGGCGATGATGAGCCACATGGCCGGCCACACGTTCCTGTCGTCAAGCCGCCTTACCAATGGGTAGATGAGCCCGCCGAAAAGCATCGCCCCGTAGATGCCGAAATCACGCGAGCACGCAGGCATCTTGTAGCCTGTCACGCCGTCCAGGGTAACCTTGATTGCAGCCCTGTCAGCCAGCGTGTTCACCAGCGTGCCGTTCTGCGGTGTGCAGTCGCCCAGCCAGTAGGATGCTGCGTCGCTGAAAATGCACAGGGAACGCGAGATTTTCTGGTGGCAGGTATAGGCGAACGCGCCATAGAGCGCCGACTGGTCGCTCCCGAACGCCAGCAGCGGGGTTGCCACCATAAGCCCCACAAGCACCACGAAGAAGAGCAGGTATGCCCCGTAAATTATGTGTGCGCGTTCCATCTTATCGAGGGGTTAAGTCAGGGAAAGGTTTTTTAATGCGTTTCCCGATATGCTCCTCAAGGTGATTTGAGTGACGACCAAGCTATCAAGACTGTACGGAATGGACATCTTTACCGACTCCGGTAAGTTCATTGGAAATGCCCAGGACTTCATCGTGGATTTCGAGAGCGGCGAAGTGTCGAGGATATTGCTGGAGCAGCTCCCCCTGGGCAAGGATGACGCCAAGAAGGCGCTTCGCGAGAGGAGCATCCTCTACAAGAACGTGAAGTCAGTCGAGGACGTCATCGTCATAACCAAGGGACCGACGCCCGGCGCCCAGTGAACTTAGATGGCGAAACTGCTGACCATCGCGTCAATCGTAGTCGGCCTGATAGTAGGCATAGCCGTCGCCATGTTCGGCACCTCCCTCATACCCGGGATAGACCAGGTGATGGAGATAATAATCGCGATAGTGCTAAGCATCTTTGCGGCCATGTCGTTCTACTTTATGACCAAGGGCGCCAGCAGCGGCTAGCCAGCTGCCAATCTTTTTCTTTAATTTAGCGTCATGCTTAACGATAACCAGGCCCCTGTGCGGCTGGCCGTAGATGATGATATCTTTTTTCCCGCCGGCCATTATGAACGCCAGTGCGGTCAGGTCCTCCTCGCCGTCGATAAGGACGGCTCCCCCTTCCTTAAGCAGCCGTTTCGCATCCTTCACTATCCTTTCGGACAGCGTTCCGGCCTGGTTGCGGTAGCGCCTCGCCCTGCTGAAATGGACGTTCAGCATGCTGACCATGCCCGAGTCCAGCTGCTGCCTCATGAACTGGTGGTCGAACACCGCCAGGTGGGGCCTCACGCCGAGCGCGAGGAGGCTGAGGGTGCATATGTCGCCCACAGATGTGATGCGGTGGCCGCGGCTCAGCCTCTTTATCTCCCGGAAGTCCAGCTCGAGGCTTCCCAGCGGCTTCTTCAGTTTCGCCTTCACGCTCTCCGGGATTCTCATAGGATTCGGTGCCCTTTCTCGTTGCCGACTATTATCATGTCGAATTTCGTGAATATCCCGTTCTCGATTATGCCCGGCATGCTCTTGAGCCGCTGCTCGATCTCCCTGGGGTCGTCCAGCTTCATGTGGCAGTCTACTATGAAGCTGCCATTGTCGCTTATAACCGGCCCGAGCTTCGCCTTTGCCATCCTTATGCGCGGGCCGTATTTCCTGAGGTGCTTCATGACGAGCGGCGCCGCGAAGGGCAGGACTTCCAGGTTAACCTCGCCCTCGAGCACCCCGTCCATGACCTTGCTCTCGTCCACGATGATTATGAACTTCTTCGCATTGTAGCCGATTATCTTCTCCCTGGTGAGCGCGCCGCCTCCGCCCTTGAGCAGCGCGGTCTTGGTGACCTTGTCGGCGCCATCCACCGCCAGGTCTATCTCGTCTATGGCATCCGTCTCAGTCACGAACAGGCCGCTCTCTATGGCGAGCATGCGCGAATCGAACGAGGTAGTGACACACGTGACCTTCAGGCCCCTTTTCGCCTTCTCTCCGAGCAGCCTGATGAACTCCTTGACTGTGCTGCCGCTCCCCAGCCCTATGCACATGCCGTCTTTCACATAAGCTAGCGCTGCCTTGGCAGCGTTTATCTTGGCCTCGCTCATATCATCCCAGTTTCGTGAAGTTGATGCCCCTGCCATTCTCCTGCCTGACGACCTCGAGAAGGTTGCCCTCCTGGTCCGCAAGAGACAATTCGGTGAAATCATCACCCACCCGCACGGTTATTATCCTCGGGCGGTTGTCGAGCATCACCTTGACGCTGTATATCCTCTGCTTCTGATTGTAGGCGTATTGCACCTTGCAGTTCTTGAAAAGGTCCTTTTTCATAGATATCACACCAGATAACTGCACAAACTGGAGTTCTTCCAGGCGTCAAGAACCTCCGTGTTCCCGCTCTTCTTTATGACCTTGTCAAAATCCCCAGCCACTGTGGTAACGAGTCTCTCGACCGTTGTCGCCTGCTTCACCTTTTGCGGTATTGCTTCCTTTACGCCGGCAAATACGGCCTCCTGTGCCTTTGTGGCCGCCTCCGTCTGCGGATGCGGAATTGCAGCCAGTATCTTGGGTATCTCCTCTTCGACCTTTCTGTATGCTGGTCCTGTCATAAGCATCTACCCCCTCGCTAGTATAATAATTCCTTCCCCCAATTTATAAAGATTATGACAAAGGCTCTTTATCTCGATGACAGCTACCTGCGGGAGTGCGACGCGCTCGTCGAATCCGTAGCGGGAAAGGAGGTCGTCCTCAACCAGACCGTTTTCTACCCGCGCGGAGGGGGCCAGCCGGCCGACACCGGGAAACTCGTCACGGTTTCGGGTTCGGAGTTCCGCGTTCTGAACGTCGTGAAAAAGGAAGGGAAGATAATGCACGAGCTCGACCGCGAGCCGGCAGGGCTCGTGCCGGGCGCCGGCGTGCACTGCGTCCTTGACTGGGACAGGCGCTACGCCCTCATGCGCATGCACACCGCAGCGCACGTCCTCGCTGCGGTCATGCACAGGGAACTTGGCGCGCTCATCAGTGGCAACCAGCTGGAAACCGACAAGACACGGTTCGACTTCACGCTCGCCGGCTTCGACCGGGGCAAGTTCGACGAGGCGGTGAAAAAGGCCAATGACGAGCTGTCCAGGGACATCCAGCTCAGGACCTACACGCTCCCGCGGGAGGAGGCGATGAAAATCCCTGGCGTAGTAAAGCTGGCAGGCGCCCTTCCGCCATCCATAGGCGAACTGCGCATCGTGGAGATAGGCGATATCGACGTGCAGGCTGACGGAGGAACACATGTCCGCAGCCTGAAGGAAGCCGGAAAAATCCAGATTTTGAAGCTGGAGAACAAGGGGAAGGAAAACCGTAGGATTTATTTTACCCTAGCATTATAGGTATGTCAAGGGGTGTGTTTGCATGAACAAGTACAAAATGGTAAGCTACCTGTTCGTCCTGCTTGGGCTAATCCTCATAGTGGGCGCGGCGTACATGATAATATCATATTCGAGTGACATCCTGGGCGCCATCGTAAACTTCGTGACGACAAACGACTTCACAAAGCTGCAGCAGTGCGGCGTCAACCCGCCGCCGCAGTTCGCCAAGATAAGGGTGGACCTGACCACGGTGATACTTCCGTTCCTCTACGTCGGCATCCCCCTTCTGCTGATAATCATATCCGCACTGATGTTCATGGGCGGCGTGTACTACCACAAGGGCAAGTTCGAGGACGAGGCCAAGAAGCACGAGGAGCTGGAAAGGCAGATGGTCCATAAGCTCGTGCAGAGGATGGGCAAGTCCGCGCCAACGGCGCCTCGGGAGATGGAAGAGGAGTCCGCTCCGCCTGCTGAGGAAGAGGCCCCTGCTGAAGAGGAGCTGCCTGCGGAGGAGCCGGAAGAGGTCCCGCCCCCGCCTCCGGTGAAATCGGCCAAGAAGCGCAGATGATCCTTTTTTCTTTTAATTATTAATTTTCCGCGGAAATGAACCGCCGAAAAGACTTAATTTCAGGCTAACCTCCTCCTTTTATGGAATCTGAACTGGCCGAGTTTGTCGGTATTCTTCTCGGCGACGGCTCACTGGGAATTTACCGGTCAACTCCTCACGGCAAGGAAAAATTTCAGCATCGGATAAAGATAACCCTGAACTCAGAGAAAGATGCGGAATATTCGATGTACGTGGCTAATCTATTTCGACTCATATTCAACAAATCTCCCAAAATAACAAAACGCAAAGGAGAGAAGACTCTTGATTTATACCTTCTGGGGCGCGCTCCTCTCCGCTTTCTTCTTGAGCAGGGCCTAGTTTTGGCCCCCAAGTGGAACAGAGCCGTAGTGCCCTCCCGCTTCCTTATTCCTCCTCTGGATAAGCTGGTTGTACGGGGTTACATGGATACGGACGGTTGCATATGCGTCGTCAATAACAACGGCATTCGTTATCCAAGAATAGAAATGAAGATTTCCCCTTCTCCGATGCAGATGCAGCTCATAGAAATCCTGAGAAATAACGGATTCGAACCCCAAATAAACAAATTGGAAAGAGGTAAAGTGCGGGTTGTTTTGGCCGGTCGGAAAAACTTGAAGACCTGGGTGTCCACCATTGGTTTTTCCAATGAGCGAAATATCAAAATTGCAGATTCCTTCCTTACCTAAAAAGAGTTCGCACGTCAAGATAGTATTATAAAACACTTCCGACTGATAATACTCTGCTCTGGCGCTCCAATCTATTAGAATTGTTAAAAAAAGCGGGGTAGGGAAGTTTGGAGTTCCCGCTGGACGGACTGTTTGGTGACAAATCAAACTTTTCGGGCGAAGCTCATAACCCAGAGCGACATGCCTCGAAAGAGTCATGCCACGGGTAAAGACCGGTGGTTCAAATCCACTCCCCGCTATTTCTTTTTCTAATCACAGCAGTTCCAGGGTGAATTTTCCAAGAAAGGCCAGAAGCACGTACCTCAGGACCCTTCCGGCCATGCAGGCGAGCAGGAAGCGCCACCAAGGAATCCTCAGGCCGCCGGCTGCGATTCCCGCCACGTCGAAGACGGGGTTGGGTATGAACGCCAGCACGAAAATCGCCAGGACGTCGTACTTCTTTACGAACTCTCCGATTTGCCTGCTCTCCTTCACGCGGTTGTTCAGGATATCGCGCGTGCCTTCGCCCACGATGTACCCCGTAAACTCGCCGATGCCGCTTCCGATGCCTGCGACCATGCCGAGCAGCACAGGATTCAGGACCGTGCTGAGGGCTACAACCGCGGCCCAGCCCGGCGCGGGGAACAGTATGGTCGCGGAGCTGAGCATCGTTATCAGGAAAGCGCCAAGGTAGCTGTATTGGGCGAGCGCGGCAATCTGACTGGAGAAGTAGAGCACGACTACGACTATCGCTATGGCGAAGAGAATCTGCAGGATGCCCTGGGTTTTCCTGTCCATACCATCAATGCGGTTCAGGCGTAACGATGCAATCACCGGTCAGTAATACCTCTTTTCATCATAACCGCAAGAAGTAGATTGTAGCGAATGTTAATAAAAACAAAAGGATGGACTCGGGGGGACTCGCACCCCCGGCCTTCCGCGTGCAAGGCGGACGCTCTGCTGCTGAGCTACGAGCCCAAGTAGGAAAAATGATTGGGAAAAGAGTTTATAATTAGACTGAACAGCCGCCCCATCCGCAGGAGAAACAGGTTTTGCATCCCTCCTGGAATGCAAGTGCCGCATCGCAAGACGGGCAAATCCCCTTCTTTATCTTTTCTTGCTCTAAATCAGCAGCTGATTTAGGGCAGTTAAGGCTGCCGGCCTTTACATCCTCGGACATGTTGATCGCCTTTCATATCTGGTCGCAAACTAATTATAAAGAGTTCTTTTCTCCCCGAAAAATCAGGAACATAAAACTTATCTTTTGCAACTAAAAAAAATAAAAAAGGTCATTGCCACGCCGGCATCGCAGCCATGAGCTCGTCCACTAACTTCTCCGCGACGGGCCTCTCGCAGCGCTTCATCTTCATGAAGTATGTCACCATGTTCTCCCTTATCTCATGCCTCGGCTTGAGGTTCCCATCAGAATAGGTGCAGTGTGTGCAGTACCTGTTCTTGTCATTCCTTCCGCCGAAATCCGACGGCTTCAGCATGGGCATTCCGCAACTTTCACATTTCTGCATGTATGTCATCTCCGGGGTGCCTGGGCACCCGCCTTATCATGAAATGCCGAGGGGGGAATTCGAATCCCCGACCTCTCGATTTCTCAGAGCGTGAATATCATCGGTTTTGCAACCTCATCACTCATCGGATTTTACCTATGAGTCGAGCACTCTGAACCAACTGAGCTACCTCGGCTTAAATCAACATAAAGGCGGGATGTATTTTAATTTGATTGCATTTAAGTGCATTAGGAATCGAATTCTCGGCGGGAATATGGAATACCTAGACATCCTTCGCGACGGGCTGCAGAAGGCCTATGCCGCCGCCAGCGAAGCCCGCGGCAAGGGCTTCGACCCTGCGGACGATGTTGAGGTCAGGATAGCCAAGGACGTGGCCGCGCGCGTGGAGGGGATTGTCGGCCCTCCTGGTATCGCAGACCTCATCCGCTCCCTGGAGAAGGCCGGCATGGCCCGGGAGGACATAGCGTTCGAGGTCGGGAAGAAGATCGCGTCCGGCGAAGTCATCAAGGCTAACAAGGAGTTCCTCATTGAGCAGTCGGTGCGCACCGGCCTTGGCATACTCACCGAAGGCGTCCTCGTCGCGCCCACAGAGGGCATAGCCAAGGTGCGCATAAAGCAGAATCCCGACGGGAGCGACTATGTCGCAGTATACTATTCGGGACCGATACGGAGCGCCGGAGGGACCGCGGTGGCATTGAGCCTGGTCCTCGCGGACATCGCAAGGCGCATATGCGGTGTTGGTGATTACCGGCCGACCGATTCGCAGGTCATGAGATACACGGAAGAGGTGACCGTCTACGAGACGCGCTGCGTGCATCTCCAGTACCTCCCGTCCGAGGATGACATCAGGGTGATCGTCAGCCACTGCCCCATATGCATAGACGGCGAGCCCACAGAGGAAGTGGAGGTGTCTGCGTACCGCGACGTGCCTGGCGTGGAGACTAATCGCGTGCGCGGAGGGGTGCCGCTGGTCATATGCGACGGCGTGGCGCTGAAGGCCTCCAAGCTGTTCAGGTACACCAAGAAGCTCAGGCTGGGCTGGGACTGGCTGGAGAAGATAATCAAGATAAAGAAGAAAGAGGACAAAATCGAGATGAAGCCGGACAGCACCTACCTCGAGGGGCTCGTAGCCGGCAGGCCTGTCTTCAGCCACCCATCGGCCAAGGGAGGATTCCGGCTCAGGTATGGCAGGAGCAAGACCACCTGCCTCATGGCCAAGGACATCCACCCTGCCCTCATGGTCCTCCTCGACGATTTCCTGGCTTACGGCACGCACATGAAAATCGAGCGCCCGGGCAAGGGCTGCGTGGTCTCCGCGCACGAGGGCCTCGAGCCGCCGGTCGTGAAACTGGCCAACGGCAGGGTGATGAAGGTCCGCACGCTAGAAGAGGCGTACGCTGTCAAGAACGAGGTGGCAGAGGTGCTTTTCCTCGGCGACCTGCTGTGCACCTACGGGGATTTCCTGAAGTCCAACCACCCTCTCATGCCGAGCGGATGGTGCGTGGAATGGTGGCAGAGGGAGCTGGAAGCCAAGGGGCTTCAGGTCCCGCAGGCAACCGACGCGGCGACACTGTTCGAATTTTCCGTTACGCACGGCGTCCCGCTCCACCCGGACTTCACCTACCACTGGCATGACCTTTCGCCGCAGCAGTTGCGCGATATTGCGCAATGGCTGGGCCAGGGAAAGCTTGACATGGACGGCAGCGCCATACGCTCGCTTACATTGCCGCCGTCGAACACAAAACGCGCGCTGGAAGAGCTGCTGGTCGAGCACCGCGTCCATGACGGCTCTGTCGTCCTCGGAGGCGATGACGCCTTCATACTGCTGCGTTCGCTCGGCGCCCTTGCCGACGGGAAAATAGGCCTTTCCGCATTCGATCGGGCGTGGAGCGAGTCGAAGGGGGCGCTGCAGCTGGTGAACGAGCTTTCCGGCATAAAAATCAAGGCCAAGGCGCCCACCTACATCGGCGCCAGGATGGGCAGGCCCGAGAAGGCCAAGGAAAGGAAGATGGACGGCTCGCCCCACGTGCTCTTCCCTACCGGCTCGTTCAAGAACCGCAGCATAACGAAGCAATACCGGATGCTGAAGGCCAGGGAGGGCGAGAGGAACGTGCCCCTGGAGCTGGCCCGCATGCTGTGCACCAAGTGCAAGCACCTGGGATTCTACCGCCGCTGCGACGTGTGCGGTTCCCTGGCGGTGCCTGCCCGCGTCTGCCAGAAATGCGGGCGGCAGGTCGAATCTGAAAGCCACTGCGACGTGAAAACCCTCCAGTATGACCGCAGGCCCGTGGACATGGTCGAGCTGTTCGAGGGCGTGAAATCCCGCCTGGATGCGTCGCCGGACGACGTCAAGGGCGTCAAGGGGCTGTCCAACGCCATGCGCATGCCTGAGAGGCTGGAGAAGGGCTTCCTGCGCGCCAAGCACGACATCTACGTTTTCCGCGACGGCACGTCCCGTTTTGACGCGACCGATGTCCCGCTCACGCACTTCACGCCGAAGGAGATAGGCATTTCCATGGAGAAGCTCAGGGAGCTGGGCTACGTGCACGACTACCTCGGAAATCCCCTCACATCAGACACCCAGACGGCTGCGTTGCGCCACCAGGACATCATGCTCTCGGAGTACGGCGGGGACTATTTCGTGCGCGTGGCTAACTTCATGGACGAGATGCTCGTCAACCTTTATGGCATGAAGCCTTTCTACAACGTGAAGAAGAGGGGTGACCTGCTCGGCCACCTTTTTGTCGGCCTGTCGCCGCACACCAGCGCAGGCGTGCTCTGCCGGGTTATAGGATTCACCAAGGCGAACGTCGGCTACGCCCACCCATATTTCCATACGGCCAAGAGGCGCAACTGCGACGGCGACGAGGACTGCGTCATGCTGCTCATGGACGCCCTGCTGAACTTCTCGCGCAAGTACCTGGACGAGAAGCGCGGCGGCACCATGGACGCGCCGCTCGTGCTTTCCATGGACATCAACCCCAAGGAGGTGGACGACGAGGCGCACAACATCGAGTTCATCCACCAGTATCCCCTGGAGTTCTACGAGGCCGCAGAGAGGTTCACGCCGCCCGGCGAAGTGAAGCTCAAGACCGTGAAGGACGTGCTCGGCACCCCTGAGCAGTTTGAGCTCCCCATCACCCACCCCGGCGGCACACTCGACGTCGGCGTGGTGCGCACCGCCTACGTCACCCTCGACTCCATCCCGGACAAGATAGACATCCAGTTCCGGCTCCAGGAGCGCATCCGCGCGGTAGACAGGCGCGATGCGGCCGAGCGGCTCATCCTCAGCCACTTCATCCCGGATCTCTACGGTAACCTGCGCTCGTTCTCCAGGCAGACCTTCCGCTGCGTGGCATGCAACCACATCCACCGCCGCGTGCCGCTCTCGGGCAAATGCTCCAGGTGCGGGGGCAACCTCCTGCTGACCATAAACAAGGGCGGCATAGAGAAGTACCTCGAGATATCCGGCGACATAGTCAGGAAATACGACCTGCCTGACTACCTCAAGCAGAGGCTGGAGCTGATTGGAAGGGAGATAAAGAGCATATTCGAGGACGACAAGGTGAAGCAGATGGGCCTGTCGGATTTCTTATAAACCTTGCTGGAGATGGCAATCCATGCCACCGAAAAAGAAGGCAGTCGCCCCGGAAAACGCAGTTCCAGAGCCCGCGGTCGAAGCCGTTCCGCCGGTTTCTCCGGCAACTCCTGCCCCAAGCCCGCCTGAGGCCAAGCCAACGCCGGCTAAGCCAAAGCCGGAACAGCCAAAGCCCAAGGGCGAACCCATGATAAAGAGCAAGGGCATCGCTGCGCTCATCAGCCTTTTCCTGCCAGGAGTGGGACTTATCCTGTGCAACCCCGCGCGCACCATCGAGGGCATCGTAGTTTTCGTAATAGCGCTTATTCTTGACATCTTAACGATACTCATATCCCTTGGAGGGCCGGTGGCGGGCCAGATCGTGGGCGGTATGACTACCTGCTGCCTCATAAATGTGCTGTCGATGGGGCTTGTGCTTGGGCTGGCTTTTATCCCGGTGATACATATCCTCGCGGCATTGCACACCTACATGCGAGGCTAGTCCCTGAAAGTATTGAAAAATAAGAGAAGGTCAGAACTTATCAGAAGCTCGGCAGTTTGGTTGGCTCTCCTTTTGCTTCCAGGTAGACGTCGTAGATGATGGCAATGTTCAATGCAAGAGGCACCAAAAATAACGGAAGGCAGCAGACGATGCCTACTAGTGTATATGCCCCTATGACATACGCAACCGCTATGGTGCCCGTCAGGAACCATCCGAGGATTATGTAGATCAGGCCTTTCTTGACATTTCCCAGATAAATGTATCCGATGCCTGCAGCGCCTGCAAGTAGGAGCATCCCTACTGCCGCTATCAGGGCCGCTACCCCCGGATCTTTTTCAGTGGAAGGCATCGTCATCGCCCCCCCGCAGGATGTACACATGATGGCATTAGGGCTTGCTTTGGCAGCCCCGCAATTTGTACAGAACTTGGTTGTTTTGGAAGGATTGCTTCCGCACTTGAGGCATGCCTTTACGTCGGGTGACTTTATCTTCGCTCCGCATTCACCGCAAAAATTCAGAGCCATGAGACTAGTATGTTCCTAAGATTTATAGTCCTTGCCGCTCGCGCCTTTAGAAGAAAAATAAATTAAAAATAAAAGAAGAGATTACTTGCCGCCGGCCTGCTTCATTGCGAAAGCGCCGATGATTGGCAGCTTGTATGCCTCGCCCATGTATGCCTTGTATGCGGCATAGAGGTCCGCGACAAGCATCACCAAGCCGATTGGCAGCAGCAGGCAGTTGAGTACCCCAGCAAGGCCGCCTGTGGCGACGGTGAGGACGAGTATCACTATCATTGCACCAACGAAGATGACGAACCACGCCACCGTCAGGATGAGCGACTGCCATGCGTGGAATGCAAGGAACTTGTCGTTCTTCTTCTCCGTGAACAGGACGAAGAGCGGCACCAGCACGGTGATTATGTAGCCGAGCGCAGCGAACAACTTGCTGTCGCTGCTCACGCCTCCTTTTTCTTCAGCCATTTGTTTCTACCTCCATTATTAGGGTCCCTGCCCCCCTGGGCGGGTTTTTGACTGTCCGCATACTCACATGGCATGTTTATAAATATTTTTCGTGCCCACAATCCCCTTACCGTGATGCCAAAATGAAGGTTTTCAACTCATTATCCAGGAAAACAGAGGATTTCACGCCGCTGGACGGCAAGAAGGTCATGATGTACGTCTGCGGCCTTACGCCCTACGACAGCGCCCACATAGGCCACGCGCGCACCTACGTCTCGTTCGACGTGATAAAGCGCTGCCTGCTCAAGAAGGGCTTCGACGTGTTCCACATCCAGAACATCACGGACGTGGACGACAAGATAATACGGCGCTGCAGGGAGACCGGGGCAGACCCCGGGAAGCTGACGTCGGAGAACCATGCGGAGGCGCTGGAGCTGCTTGGAAGCATGCACGTCCTTCCGGCGGACGTCTACCCTCGGGTCACCGGCCATATGCCGGACATAATAGCACTCATCCGGCAGCTGCTCAAAGCGGGCCACGCTTACGAGAACGACAGCGGCGTCTATTTCTCGATCTCCAGCTTCAAGAAGTATGGTGCGCTGTCCGGCCAGGACCTCGACGAGATACGGGCTGGTGCGAGGGTCGAGGTGGACGAGGCCAAGAAGGACCCGGCTGATTTCGCCCTCTGGAAGAAGACGAGCGGCGAATTGCTGGAGTTCGACAGCCCATGGGGAAGAGGAAGGCCAGGATGGCACATCGAGTGCTCTGCCATGTCGCAGAAATACGCCGGCCGCACGCTTGACATCCACGGCGGGGCGCGGGACCTGATATTCCCGCACCACGAGAATGAGATAGCCCAGAGCGAGGCCGCCAGCGGCAAGAAATACTGCAACTACTGGCTTCATACCGGCTTCCTCACGGTCGGCGGGGAGAAGATGAGCAAGTCCCTGTGCAACTTCATCACCCTGAACCAGGCGCTCTCAAAATCCACGCCCAACGCCCTGCGGCTGTTCTACCTGCAGGCGCACTACCGCAGCCCGCTGGACTACGACGAGGAAAAGCTCCAGGCCATGGAGGAGAGCGTGGAGCGCATATTCAACTCCCTGGGCCTGATACGCGAGATAGACGAGAAGGGCGGTTCGCACGAGGACGCTGCGTTCCGCGCCAAGAGCGACGAGCTTATTTCAGTGTTCCATTCGTACATGGATGACGACTTCAACACGCCTGACGCCATAGCGGCGCTTTTCAGCCTGCTGCGGCTTGCCAACTCGCACATGAGCGCAGGGAAGCACGACCGGAAGCAGCTCAAGAGAATAGAGAAGGCGCTCGAAGAGATGCTCTGGATGCTCGGCCTCGTGGAGAGGAAGCCGGGCATCGAGAGCAGGAAGGAAGCCATATTCGCATTTTTGCAGGAGCTTTCGCCTGCGGAGGCGCCTGGGAGCGCTGAGGAGGCGCTCGACGCGCTGGTGTGCATCCGCGAGGAAGCGCGCAAGGCAAAGGACTACAAGAAATCCGACGCCATAAGGGCGAAGCTGAAGGAAATCGGCGTCGTCCTCGAAGACAAGGCTGGTGCCGGCGGCGTGCGCTGGAAAGTCAGCTAGTCCTTCCTGTAGCCGTGGGTGCTCACGCCTGAGCCCATCATGGCTGCTATATTGCTAATCCCCCAGAAGGCAACCGTCCTGAAGAACCCATGCTCCCTGAAGCGCCTGTCTGACAGCGTCAGCACCAGGCGGCGGTCATAGACGACGTCCCTGGACGGCGGCAGCCTCCGCACGAGGTCTGTGTCCTCGCAGACGACCGAGCGGAAGCCGCCTGCGCTGAAGAAATGGTCCTTCCTGAACGCGCAGTTGTTCGCTGCCATCCAGTATTTGCCTGTAAGCGCATGCGTCAGCCTTGCGGTGTGGAAGGTGCTCACCGAGAACGTGTTGTACAGGGCCCTCCATATGCCGGAATCAGACTGGTAAAGGTCCAGGCCTCCTACCGCCAGCACCTTCGGGTCTGAGAAGTGCCTCCTTATCCTGGCTGCGAAGTCGGAGGATGGGATGCAGTCCGCGTCCATGAACACCAATATGCCGTTTTTCGCTGCTTTCGCGCCTGCGGTCTTGGCAAGCCCTATGCCGCTCTTGGGCTGGAGGAGCACGGTGGCATTGTACCGCTTGGCGATCTCCTGGGTCCTGTCCTTGCTGTAGCTGTCCACCACGATTATCTCGTCGCCGTCGCCAAGCTGGGCATTGAGGGCCTTGAGGAGGGGGCCTATGTACTTCTCCTCGTTGAGTGTCGGGATTATGAAGCTTAACATAAGCAATCATCCGCTAATTCGTTTGCCGGCATCAGATAAGCTGGCCGCTCAGGAACTTTCCGCGCAGTCTTCAGAGCAGCCCCTTGGCAAATTCCTCCATCTCCAGCGAAAGTGTCTGGCACTGTCGTCTGAGGTGCCTCAGTTCCTGTATGCTGAAGGTCGCGGCATGCGCCTCCCTTATCTGAGTTATGCGGTTCTCCCAGAAGCGGAGACGAAACGCGCCGTGGCCATGGCCGGCCGAGCTTATCGCCTTCGCGCGCTGCTGGAGCACCACGCACCTTGCCGCTATGTCGCTGCGCAGGTTCCCTATGGTACTTTCTATCGGCACTGCCCCCTCGGCCTCCAGTTCAGGAACCATGAAGTCCGTGGTGGCGTACTTTTCTGCCATGACTGCATATCCCAGATGAGAATTAAAATAGTTCGTTACGCGGTTATGGTATGACAGTGCCTGTAGCCGTTCTCGCCTCTGGAAGGGGCAGCAATTTCAAAGCGATTGCCGATGCCATAAAGGCAGGCAGGTGCGATGCGGAGATAAAGGTGCTCATAACAAACAACCCTGACGCGCCGGCCATCCAGATAGCCAAGGGCGGCGGCATACCAGTGGAAATCGTCGAGCGTAAAAAATTCAAGACCCGCGACGAGATGGACGACGCCATCCTTGCCATCCTTCAGCGCCACGGGGCTAAACTCGTCGTGCTCGCAGGCTACATGCTCATTTTGAAGGGAAAGAAGTTGCTAGAGGCGTACAGGCACCGCATCATCAACATCCACCCCGCGTTGCTCCCCTCATTCCCTGGTGCCACTGCCCAGAAGGACGCGTTCGACTACGGCGTTAAAGTTTCCGGCGTGACCATCCACCTCGTGGACGAAACGCTGGATGCAGGCCCCATCCTCTACCAGGAGGCCGTCGACATCTCGGACTGCAGGAGCGCCGAGGAGACGGCAGCCAAAATCCTGAAGACCGAGCACACCGCGTACGCGAGGGTCGTGGACTCGTTCTCAAAAGGGCATTACGTCGTTGAAGGGAGAAGGGCGACTTACGTCAGGGACTGACTTGGCGTATGACACCGCATTTAGAGCAGCACGGCAGTGCCGATAGCTTCCTGATGTTCCGTCTCGTCA
>CAYZNP010000002.1:0-28536 GCA_964479815.1 Microcaldota archaeon | reverse complement strand
TGAAGAGGACCTGGAATACACGAACCTGCCGAAGCTGCAGCAGAAGTTCAAGGACCGGTTTTCCAAGATATGAACAGCAACGACCTGGTCATCCCGGTCGCGATATGCATCGTGGTGGCCATCCTCGTGGTTTATTTCCTCACGGCCAGGGGGCCGATCAGGAAGATAACCCTGACCAACCCGGACGGTTCCAACGTAACCGTTTCGGTGGAGATCGCCGACAACCCGTTCACCCGTGCGAAGGGCCTGATGGGCAGGGACACGCTCGGCGAGAAGGAGGGCATGCTCTTCATCTTCGACAAGCCCGGGATATACCCGTTCTGGATGCTCAACACGACCATCCCGCTGGATGCCGTATTCATCAATGAGGACGGCGACGTCGTCGACGTCATCCAGATGGAGCCGTGCGGGCTCAATCCTGCCAACTGCCCGGCTTACAAATCCATCGCGCCGGCGCTGTTCGTGCTCGAGGTTAACCGGGGCTTCACGACCCGCAACGGCATAGTCGTCGGGAGCAAGGCGAACCCGTAGCGTTCCAGGGCCGAAAGAGCCAGGCGCCATAGAAATGATGAAAAGAAGACGCATAGGGGCAGGGGGATGGTTGAATAGATCGGCCCCTGATGCGTATCCTCTCGTGAGAAAGGATTGCGATATCACCCAGGGTGAGGGGAAGTTATAGCCCTAAACCTGAGTGTGTGCCGAAATACACTATAACGGCGTTCATTTTTAAACGTTGTGGCATCCAAAGATACGTTTATAAATATGTTCCGCCATAGTTTATAACAACACAAACCACAGTGAACACTAGATGGGTGGAACTTGCATGAAATTTAGCGATAAACCGATCGGACCCGCAGATGAGCAGAGGAACGTCAAAGGGAATGCGGAGAACCGGACTATCTTCAGGAAGATCAAGCAGGGCGCTTATCTGCTTGGCAGCGCCGCTCTCTTGGGCTGTGCCGCAATCGGCTGCGCTAAGCTCACAAGTCCCCAAGCACCTCCAGAGGCATCCAGCAAGGTGCAGGTGTTTCATTCGGTGTTCGGGGACCAGTTTGTTGAGGATAGCCTCCGCGGCGGCGAGATTTTCTACGAAACCTCGACTTTTGTCCCACCTATGCAGCTGGACACAAGTGGCGGAAATGTCACTGGCCTGCCGGCCTGGTCGCAGGTCAGCGTGCTTGGCGGCAATTACTTTCTCGTCGCGGTTGGCACCAACAGTGCGGCTTTTACAGACAGCATAATCCTCGCAAAAGAAGCAGCGGATAGCACCCTGAGCGTGGGCGGTTCGATCAGCATCAACGGCCTGAGATTCCAGCTGCAAGGCGTTAACCCCGTCGGCTACGGCGCCGCAGCCAGCATGTCCATCCTGGATTCCGCCGGCAATGTCATGAAGCAGGACGTGATACCTGTAGACCAGACCATGACCTACAGCGTAAACGGCAAGAATTATGTGCTCCAGGTGTCTCTTGTGTCGCCATCGCCGGCATCTGCCGCTGTCAGGATCTTCTCCGATCCGTATACGGTGAGGTCGAATTCGTCGAATGGACCAGACACAATCGGCGGCATCGTGTACGATTTCAGCATAAACTGGACCGCATGCGGGCAGCAGCTACAGTCCTGGCAGTTCACGAAGACCCAATAATAACCTTTCCCTTTAATCTCTTTTTATGACCCTCATCCTGATAGGCACAGGCGTGTCGTTCGACCTCACGCTGGCCGGCCTCGAAGCCCTGAAGTCATGCGACGAGGCGTACATAGAGACGTATACGAACCCTGTCGACGAGGCCAAAATCAGGGCCCTGGAGCGCACCTGCGGGAAGAAGATCACGCTTCTCGCCAGGGAGCGCATGGAAAGCCCCTTCCTTGCCGACAGGGCACGAACTGCGAAGGTCTGTATACTAGCATCAGGCGACCCATTGACCGCTACAACCCACGTTACGCTCGTTATGGAGGCACGCAGGAAGGGCGTTGCTGTCGACGTAATACACAACTCGTCCATCTACTCAGCGGCGCCTGCCCGGGCAGGCCTGCAGATATACCGTTTCGGCAAAACTACGACACTTGTCAATCCCCGGCCCAACTACAGGCCGCTGTCATCGCTCGACGTAATCCGTGAGAACCAGGCAAGGAACGCGCATTCGCTAGTCCTCCTGGATACCGAGCCCCAGCCGATGGAGGCGAAGGCGGCGCTGGAGATGCTGGCTGAATTCGACAGGGCGGTCGTGCTCTCGCGCGTGGGCCTGCCTGACGAGAAGATAACCTACGGCAGGATAAAGGAGCTAAAGGAAAAGAACCTGGGGAAGCCGCCGTTCACGGTCATCGTGCCGGCCAAGCTTCATCCGATGGAAGAAGAATTTTTGGAAATGTTAGCATCATAAATGGAATGATGCGTTAGGAGCATAAGGAATGCTTCCAAGAAGATAAGATCGTGGCAGGTTTTCTGGGGATGCCGAAGCTTGATGCGTTAGGAGCATAAGGAACGCTTCCAGGAAGATAAGATCGTGGGTGGTTTCCTGGGGATGCCGAAGCAAAATCCCGAATGTTTTCGTTATTGTTTCCTTACCTACGGTTGAATCTAACTTAAGGGGTTTTTCAAAGAGAACGTTTTTGGCAAAGACCTGTACGGCACCTAGCGGCGTGTTAGTGTATATCTTGAACGGTATCTCCTTGCCTTTATATTTACCAGACTTTATGGTTGCGAATCCGGTCATCATGGGTTGCATATTGACATCCCTCCAATGAAATATTTAAAATGAAAAAGCAGGTGAGATCAGCTGCACCTGCATTTCTTGCCACACCGCCTGGACTTGGCAGACTTGCTGACCTTGATCTTCGGCTTCTTGACGCCGAGAATCGGGTCCCTTACGGTCGCAACTACCTTGCCAACCCAGCTGGTTATTGACGCTATCATTTTATCCCTCCTTCTCCTGACACTGATGTGTTAGGTGTTATTATTTATGGTTGAAAAAGTATTTAAACCTATGTTTTTGGCTGGTTTTGCCGTCGTTTGGCGCTGTTTTTAAGACAACTACCCTCTGAAATCCAATTGACTTCTATGGAACCCAGGATCCCAGAGCGCTTCAGGGAGCGCTATCTCCCTGTCGTCGACGACCCGGACGCGTTTCTCGCGTGCCTTGGAAAGCTCACGCCGAAGTCGTTCAGGGTGAACACGCTCAAATCGTCCATCGCCGAAGTGCAAGAGCGTTTCGCGGGCTACGGTATAGGCATCCGCCAGATGAGCTGGTGCCCCGAGGCCTTCGTTTCCGACGTGCCGGAGATAGGCGGCACACTGGAGCATTTCCTCGGAAGCATCTACCTGCAGGAACTCGCATCCATGCTGCCCCCGGTTCTTGTGAAGAAGGAGCTGGAAGCCGCCCGACTGGTTCTTGACACCTGCGCAGCCCCTGGCTCCAAGACCACCCAGATGGCCGCAATCATGCAGAATAAGGGCATGATCGTCGCCAACGACATAGACTACAGCCGCATACGCGCATTGAAGTTCAACCTCGAGAAAACAGGGACCATCAATACGATAATCACCAACCAGAACCTGCTCCATTTCCCGCAGCAGCTCCAGTTCGACGCAGTCCTGGTGGACGCGCCCTGTTCCGGGGAAGGCACGATACGGAAGACCGACAGCGTCCTCCAGGAATGGTCCGAGCGTGTGATAGAAGGCCATTCGCGGCGGCAAAAACAGCTCATCGTCAAGGCATTCGACCTCCTCGCCCCTGAAGGCGTGATGGTCTATTCGACGTGCACGTTCGCGCCTGAGGAGAACGAGGCGGTCTTGGACACACTGCTGAAGGAGCGGAAGGATGCCAGGCTGGAAAAGGTTTCGGTGCCGGGCTTCAGGCTGTCCCCTCCAATCATGGAATGGGAAGGAACGAAATTCAGCGAGGAAGTCAGCAAGGTGGCGCGCGTATGGCCGCACCACAACGACACAGACGGCTTCTTCCTTGCGATGGTGAGGAAATGAGGAAACGGATAAGCGGGTCGCAATACAAGGCAGGCAAGGAGGCGCCTGCCCCCAGTGCTGCTGACGTCCTCGCCTATCTAGAACAGCGCTTCGGGCTGGAGCGCGCGTTATTCAGCGATTACGGGCTGTACGCGACGTCGAAGGGAAGGATATACCTGGGCCCGAAGCGGCTGATCAACCACCCCAGGATAGCCACGGTCGGCCTGCTCATCGCACGGTCGCACGGCGCGATCAAGCCGTCCACGAACCTGCTCCAGCTGTTCGGCAGGCAGGTGAAGAAGAACTACGTCGTCCTGGGCAAGGAGAATGCAGCCACTTTCATAGGTGGAAGCGACGTGGAGGTCGCAGGAGGCGAGAAAGGGGACGCAAGCGACGGCTACGTCCTGGTCCGCTACCTGGATTTCTCCCTCGGCTGCGGCATGCTTCGCGACGGCGTAATCAGGAACCTGCTCCCTAAGGCGAAACGGCTGGCGGTAACCTACCTTTAACGCTGAGACGCTGCTTCCATTCTATCATTCAGGGCGTATGCCAGTGCCGTTGATTCAGGGCATGTTCCAGTGCCGGCGGCCCTATCTTTTTACGTTCGATTCCTGCCTTGAGAGCCAGCCTGAACACGTATAACTGCTTGTCCAGCGCACCCGAGCTCGGCAGGTCAGGCGCCTGGGTTTGCCCCCCAAGCGGAAGAAATTCCAGGTGTTCCACCCACAGTTCTCTGAAAAGGTTTTTTATGTGCCTGTTGGGGGTCTGGTCGGTTATCGCTCTGTTAAAATTAGGGTTGCTGCTAGGGTGGTATTCACCTCCCCATACCCGGAGTTTTTTCGATTGTGGCACCTTCAAACTCCCGCTCACGATGCAGACTGGCGTACCGCTTGCGTACCGCTCATGCTCTCTGCATTTAAAGGATCTATTCGAAGCCATGTTGTAATTGATGAACAAAAGGAAATTAAAACACGCTGCCCAATGCGACGCGGCTCATGATGACCTGGCTTTGATTGTTCTGACTAGATCAATCATCGTGTCCGTGAGCCTGGAATCAAGCTCGTAGAGGATTTTCCTTATTTCCCTGCTCGTCATATGGATTTTGTTTATTACTGTTTCAATCGGGATGTGCCTATTGATTGCAGGATAAAACACCGCAATCCCCCGCTTCAAAAGATTCAACAGATCGCTGATTGCATCGGGGTAATCTGTTCTGGGAAGCGTAGCTATCGTGACGCTACCATCCTTATTCCCACGGACAAAGCAGTCTATCCGATATTTAGAATGCGAAAAGTTCGCTTCAACGCTTTCGATGCGGGCCGTGATGTCGTCCCGTTCCCTGTTGACGATGGTTATGGTGCTCAATACACGCGGTTTAATCTTATCGTACAGCTCAGATCCCGGATTATCGAGGGCAGCGCATCTTTCGAATTCTTTCCGTAACGTCGCAAGCGCGTCGCGGCTCTTCTCCATTCCGGCTTTTTCAGCCCTTGTCTCTGCCCTTTTTAGAGTATACAACACCGTCCTCTGCCCTGCCATTTGTTTTACACCCGCTTCATATTGTGAGCAAAAGCCGATATAAATGCATCGCCGGACGGGTTTATTCCCTTCAAAACAGCGTCGTCTGGCCGCCCAAGTCCAGGAAATTGCCGAACTTTATGCCGATGCGCCGGACCTCAAGCATGTTCCCGTTCAGGAATTCGTCCACCAGCTCCTTCTTCTCCCTGGTGATGTCCTCATTCCACACCCTGGGGTTGTGGAACGACATGGACTTGCTGTGCGCCCTCAGGTCCTCGGTTATGAACGTGATGGTCAGCGTCTTGTAGGACTTTTTCATCTCAGCGAGCCATTCCTTCGCATCCGCTTCCAGCTCCTCCAGTTTGGCAAGGAGCATATACGGGTCCCTTGTCTTCTCCTTGAGCGTGCCTATCCTGCTGATTTCCTCCTGCTCCTTCTCCTCCCCAATCCCTTCGGCGTAGACACCCTGGCCCAGCGCATGGAGCCAGGCACCTGCCTTCCTCCCGAATATCTCCACCAGCGTTATCGGCTCGAGTTTCGCCAGGTCCTTCACCTTCTCTACGCCGACTTCCCTGAGCGCCATCGCGGTCTTCGGCCCTATGCCAGGGACCTTCCCGGCCTCGGAGTCCATTATGAACTTCTTCTCGGCCTCTTTGTCCATGGCCAAAAGGCCATCCGGCTTCGCTTTGGCCGCGGCCATCTTCGCGCCGAGCATGGACGGCGCAACGCCGATGGTACAGGCCAGGTCTGTGCCTTTTTTCACGGCATCCTTGAGCGACTTCGCCTGCGCTTCTGCCGCGCCGACATCGCCCGTCTCCAGTTCCACGTTCCATTCGTCTATGCTGGCCTGGACGACACGTGAATGCGTTTGGCGTATAATCGCGTCAATCTGCGCTGAGATCTGCGCATAGTAATCATGGTCGACCGGAAGGAAAAGCGAGTCTGCAGGGGGAGCGCGCTTCTTGGCCATGAAAATCGGCATGCCGGAGTGTATCCCGACCGCCCTTCCGGGATAATTGACAGTGCTTACGACGCCGGAATCGGCAGTCCTGCCGCTGTACACACAGACCACGATTATCTTGTCTTTCATCATGGGCCTGCGCTTCTCCTCTGCCTGTGCGAAGAAGTAATCCATGTCGAGATGAAGGAACACGGTTATACGTCGTGGGGAAGGATTATTTATCTTGCGCTGGTTATCTGGCCATGGACGTCTACGAGGAGATGGGAGAGTTCTACGACCTGGTCTATTCCGGCCATTACGACCTTGAATTCTACCTGCGCGAGGCGCGCAACGCCCGCGGCCCGGTCCTTGAGGTCGCATGCGGCACCGGCCGCGTGCTGCTTAAGCTCCTCCAGGAAGGCATCGACGTCACCGGCGTGGACCTCTCGAAAAACATGATAGGCATGCTGAAGAAGAAGGCGCAGGCGCTGGGCCTGCAGCCGGACGTGCGCCTTGCCGACATGCGCGACTTCCACATCGACAGGAAGTTCAGGCTCGTCATCCTGCCCTACCGCAGCTTCCTCCACCTCCGGAACGACGAGGAGCGGCGCAAGGCCCTCCTTAACTTCAAGGAGCACCTGGAGCCGGGCGGCCGCCTCATCCTGCACCTTTATAACGCGTCGAGAGAGGACAGGGAGATGAGCGGCGGGTACCACCATTTTGATTCCGAGGAGCTCAGCATGCCCGACGGCACGCCCTACCGGCTTGACTGGTTCCTCGATTACGACAGGAAGCAGGGTGTCGGCCACTACCGCATCGTCCTGTTGGAGAACAACAGGGAGCACAGGTACGAGATGGACCTGGCCTATCTTCCCGTGAAGAAGGTGCGTGCACTGCTCGAATTGTGCGGCTACAGGAACATCAAGCTCTACTGCGGGTTCGATTACGGGCAATTCGACGAAGATTGCAAGGAGGCTGTGTGGATTGCCGAAAAATGACCTGCTGTCCGGGATAAAGGCCGCATTCGGCATCGGGCAGCCTGAAGCGGCTTTGATGCGGTTCCAGGACCCGCTGGGCAATTTCGTGATTTCCTACCCATCGGGCTGGAAGTTCGACCGGGACGTCGCGGTCCTGGAAGGCGCGTACACGATCTCGTTTTCATCGCCCGACGGGAGATGCACGTTCAACATAGGGGTGGACACAGGCCTGAAGAGGGGATTCAGCTTCCCGGCGTACGCCAAGGCCGAGCTTGAGAGCCCGAGTTCAGGCATATACACGCCGGTGAAGAAAGGGAAGTTCAGGGAGATGCCGTCATTCACGCGCGAATACGCATACACGTCGTCCGGCGCCACATATTTCGCCGGCGGGGTGATGTTCTTCACCGGCCGCGCGGTCTTCTCAATCTCATGGAACGCGCCGGAACGGGAAAAGAAGCGGTTCGATGCGCTTTTCACCCGCATGCTGGAGAGCATCATCCTGCTGCCGGGCATGACGTTCAGGAGCGGTAAATATTAATATCACGGCGGACAACAACCCTCAAGGTGAAAAGCTGAAAAAGACAGTGGAAATCTGCGCCAACTGCGGAAAGGTATCACACGAGGAAAGCGACGACTTCGTGTGCAGCGTGTGCGGCTCCAACGTATGCGTCGTCCTGCCCCTCGCCACGTTCAAGCAGATGGTCAGGGCCGGCCTGGCAAAGGAGTGAAATGATGAAACGCTACCCCTATTTCATGACCGACGGCGTGTTCGTTCTGGCCGTGCTCGTTCTCCTGGTGTTCGCGGCCCTCTCCGGCGCCATCCTCAGTTACTTCCTGGCGCTCGTCGCCGTTGCGTTCATCGCCTGGCGCTATGTGAGCGAGGGGCGCAAGGCACGCGATTTCGGCGAATCCATTTCGTGCATCAAGGGCCTGCGCTCCTGGGAGGCGGTGTTCCTGTCCTTCGGCACCCTGAAGTTCGACTACAAGGGCGAGAGCGTGCTCTATTCCTCGGAGATTGGCCAGAGGCTTGATGGCACGGCCCAGGTCGCCTACGGCCTGGGCCTCACCAACCGGGCCAGGGCCTGGTTCGATGCCCGCCAGAAAAAGGGCGGGCAGGGTTTCGACGTAACCGGCGACACGAAATTATTCGCGCTCGTGAAGGATGACATCGAAAACTTCGACAGGAAATATGAGGTAGTGCGCATAAGGCAGTCGGACGGCCTCCTGCAGACCGAGGTCCGGCTGGAATTCAGCACAAAACCGCTGGCAAAGGAGGAGAAGGCCGCGGAGATGTGCGGCTTCCTCGAAGAATACCTGGAGTTCGGGCTCCTGCTGAACAAAAAACTCAAAGCGGCCGCGCCGGGACGCTAGCCAAGAAGCGCATTCTTCGCTGGCTGGGCACGGTTTAAAAACGTGAAACGTCCCAGAAAACCTTTTATACTATGCTGTAAATAGCAGGAGCATGGAGGACACAATCGAGGTCTGCTCCGGCTGCGGGAAAATGCCCCGGCCAATCGACCAGGGCGCCGGCACTTTCGTCTGCTCCCGCTGCGGCAACAGGACGACCATCCAGGTGACCGCTGACAACTACGAGAAGGTCGTGTCCGAGCTGGACAGGAAGTTCCACGAGCTTATCCTGAAGAAGAAGGCAGAGGCGGTCACCAGGGAGCCGTTCGCCATCAAGCCGAAGAAAGCGGCCAAGGCCGGGAAAAAGCCGGCGAAAAAGGCCGCGAAGAAGAAACGGAAATGACAATCCGTCTTGTTTAAAATTGTAATTGCACAACATTTGTGTATGAAACAGCATCCTCTTCTCAGGCAGCATGCCACGGAAGGGCCTGCAAAAAACGTCGGCATAATCGGCGGCGCAGGCGCCGAGGGCACCCATGTGGCCGAGATAATGAAGAGCGCCGGGATGCAGGTCGCTATTTCTGATATCAACAGGGAAAAGGCCGGAGAGCTGTGCGCGAAAAGGGGCTACCGCCTCATGAGCTCAGAAGAGATCGTAAGCCAGCCAGGCCTTGCCGTATTCTCGTTGCCAATCGACGTCGTGGTTCCCGAAATCATGCGCCTGTCCCCTTTCATTAAATGCGACGCGGTCGTCGACCTGAGTTCTGCCAAGACGGAACCGATGGAGGCCATGCTGCAGTATTTAAAAGTTGCCGAGGTCTTCAGCGTCCATCTCATGTACCGGCCCACCGTATCGCCGTGGGGGCAGAACGTGCTTATGATCCCGGCCAGGCCGAAAGAAGGCGGCGAGTGGTTCGGCAGGCTGGAAAGGATTTTTCTCAAGGCAAAGGCCCATGTCGACCGGGTGGCCACAGCCCTTGACCACGATTATGAGGCCGGCCCGCTGCAGGTCGAGCCACAGGCCCTCCTCTACGCATTCCTGACGGCGTTGAAGGACCTGTCCGCAAGGACCGACCTTAAGAAACTGCAGAAGCATTCAACCCTCCTTTTCAGGCTCGTCATGGACGCTGCCGGAAGGGTGGTGTCTGACCCCAACGCCGGGAAGATGTACGGCCTCATACAGAGGAAGAATCCCATGACCAACGAGGTCTACGATTCATTGAGGGCGGCTTTGGACAGCCAGGCGCGCATCATCGCTTCAGGCGACATAGACGCATTTGAAAACATGCACCGGGAACTGAGCAGATTCCTGGGCGAATACGCGCGGCTGGCCGCTGAAAGGACCGATAGGATGATGGGCCAGTCCATGGGACTCCCCATTTTCTACGAGGCGGATAAGCGGCGCCTCATTGAAGAGGCATTAAAGGGCTTCAGGAAAGCCCCTGAAAGGTACAAGGAGCAACTGGAAACGACGAGGATTTTCGAGGGCGATGTCGCCAAGCTGCGCAAACGGGATGACCTCCTGGTTGCCAGGGAGGTCCTGTACAAGTCAAAGGGCGCAATGGCAGAAGGGAATTTTGCATTCTACGTCCTTAACAAAATATATCCCGGAAGCGAAAAGGGGATAAGGCTCAGCCCGATGATTCCCGAGGATCCAGTGGCGGATCAATTCATTGACCCGGGCCGCATCAGGTTGCAGATGTTCAACCGCTACCATGACCCCTTCCTGAACCTGTTCGATACGATTGCCAGGACGCCAACTCTGCAAGTCCTCGGCACACCAGTTGCATACGGAGTAAAATAGTCGTTAAAGAACTAACCTTTTAGAATTTCTAACATTCTTTTTCTGCATAGCAATTATAAATTGTAATATGCTCATTTATGTGTATGAAACTCGCACATGCCTTCATGATGGAGCGGCGTGGCCACGAGACGCGAGAGGCACGGCGCATCAAGTTCTTCGCAAGGGACTGGTATTACAGCAAGATGGCCAGAGACCCGGAATTCGGCTTGCACATCGCAGCCCGCATGCAATGGGCAGATCGCGAAGTCAGGAACGCAGAGCTTGCGTGCCCTGTGGGCAACGGGGATTTCCGGCATTTCCTCCTTGCATTCGACGGCGCGCCTCATCTCGAGCAGCGGGTCAGGCTCATGAAGGAAACCGTGATACAGGTTCACGATGCTGCCTGGCGCTTCAACTCATTCTCTGTGAAGGGGCCGTGGATGCTGAAGTTTTCCATCGACGTCGCCAAGACGCCACCGGAAGAGCTTCCCATGGTGAGCGCATCCGCCAGTTTCCAGACACGCACTGAAAAACTGGCGAATGGGGAAGCGACGGTATGCACTGACATCTCGGTTGATCTCAAGCCAAGGAAAACACCTGCGCAATGCAATGACCCGGGGATTTCCAAAATCTGGTGGGACATTATAGACTCGACAGGGAAATTGCGGATGCTCAGCCTGGCGCGCGAAAGGTTCCTGGCCTGCTTTTCTTCAGGGGCGGTCCGCAGATAATACCAGTTCTGGCAGATAATTGGAATTTCCAAAACTATCCTTCTCCTTATCATCCATATGTTGTTAGAAATAGGATAAAACGGAGCATTTATATATTAAAGATGAGTAATAATACTTGCGTCCTGGCTACAGATTCTGCAAAGAATCTGTACGCATTGGAACGAGAACACTGTTCGAAGTTCCAATCAGAAACAAACCACTGGGCCAGCCCACCTTAATAGGGTGGGCTGCCTATGTTTGTAATGGAGATGACGAGATGCAAGAGATTTTGAACGGAAACGGGGTCATAAGGGATACCGGGAAAGCAGTTTCAATCAGAATCTCCGAGAGAATGCCGAAAAGCGTTGTTCAATCCCTTGCAGACAAAGTCATCATAGAATACCTCGTACCCCCGAGACCTCTGACCCAGCAAAAGTTTGACGAATTAAAGAGCATAGATGTAACCACAGTATCTCGTGGAGGCCATCTCATAACAGTCAAACTGAGCGACATGATTCCGGATCAGCGGCCGCTTTGGGATCTCGTTAAAGCTAGTGTTTACGATGCGATTCAGACGTTCTTCCAACCTGTGACGTGGCTGGTCAAAAGAAAAGACGCAATTTGATGAAAAGAACGAACTCTTTGGAATTTCCAAGATATTCTATCCTTTCCTTTCTTTCGACCTGTTTTGTCTGTAAAGCTGGCCTACGCGGGCAATATTTTTTCCTGAAATGATTGGACACGCGAAATGATTTTGAGGAGGCAATACGCAAAGTCTTTTTGTACAAATACTTCGCTTCAGTAAACCATTTTGGCATCATCAGAACTATAATAGTAAACCACGGACAGGTCCGCTGGTGCTGTCCTGGGCCCATGGTTCACCGTATCGATATTCAGCAGCAATACCTGAACGCAGAACACGGCTTACACGGGTCAAGTAGGCCAAAAGAATGGATTTCGGGCACTTCAGGCCGTTTCCAGTATACCGTAACGATGTAAACCCAAAAAGGGTTTACTTAGGTGATATTTAAATCAATTCTTTTAACCACGCTTTAGCCAATTGCATCCCGACCGGATTGATTGTATACTGGGTGGCTCGGCCTGCGCCCTTCACATAAACCCCGTTTTTTCCGTCCTCAGTCTTTGCGTTATTTTTGATATTATCAGAACTATTGTAGGTCTTAAGATGAATCTCATTCAGCCTAGCCCCCAGCTGAGTTGAAAGCATGGAATCATTTCCGGTTATTATTTTGTTTAGTGCCAGGATAATAATCGCAGCTTTACACTCCTTTTTGCTCGTATCCGATTCATTTCCAAAATGTGCGAGGTTTAAGCTCCATTCACCTTCATCTTGAAGTTTTATAGCTGCCTGTAGGCTGTCTACTGGCAACTCCAAATCACGAGCCAGCCGAGCCCAGACCTCTGAAACGTCAGTACGAGGCACCTCTTGACGTGGCACTGTTGGGGAAACTACTTCTCGATGTGATGTAGAACGACCATCCATTAGAACAGAAAGAACGACCTCGAATGCGATCTTTTTTAACTCCGGATCAGAGACGTCCGCAACACACTCTTGAGCGAATTTTATGTGCTTAATAATCTCATCCCTTTCCATAACCTCACCTCATGAAAGTTCAAGATAAATCTTCGCGTTTTTTTCTATTTCAATCTTTCCTGCGTTTGTTATTACTACGCCGTTTTCGTTTTCGTCGATAAGCGTATCATCTTTAAGCCCTGCAAGGCACGTTCTGAGATTCGGCCTTTTTAGCCCCGTTATTCTCTCGAGTTCATCCCGCCCAATACGTTGGTCTTTATAATAAATAATCAAGAGGAGGCGCCTTTCTTCACTTAATTTCTTAAAGACAGCAACTCGGCCATCTTCAAATTCTTGAAAAGTAGGAATGCTCTCCAACGTAATTTTGGGTAGTACCCCTTCAGTGAGTGCTGCGTCTTTTCCGAAAAAGAATACGAGTTGCGCAAGGCTCCAGTTGCATAGATTCATCATAACCCGTTTGTCCATAGCGGTTACTGAAAATGCTTTGGTGTGAGCGCCTTCTTTTTTGTTTCTTATGGTGTAGATGGATCGTAGCACGCGGGGGAGAGTAACGAACAAAAGCTCACTCGTTGGGGTAGTTTTCATACTAGCTGGCAGGTTTTCTATCTCCCTGTAGCAGGTCTCAAACCCAATCCCATTTTCATCCACTGTCTTAGTGGTTCCTTTCTCGTAGATGATTGCAATAGCTTGTTCAGCAAATCGTCCGCAAGTTGTTGACAAATCTTCAGGACTACCAATTAGATTGGCCTTTCTTGCTTTTTCATACGTACCAATGAGCTTCTGACAGAGAACAGGCCGTATGCCACTCCCTGCTAATGCTTTCACAAGTTCATCCATTTTTAGCGCCGATTTTGGAGACAAACTCCTTTATCCTATGAAATTTGAAAACGTACCTGCCGTCAGCTACGCGGTCTATGAACCTTTCGGTTGTTAAAACTCCGAGTGGTCCGCTTAACGTCGTTTTAACAACCCCGAGCTCCTTCTCTAGCTCATTAATGTCTGTATCTTCTGCCGTCATGCCCTGCTTTTTCATGAAGTATTTGGCAATAAGATAGCATCCGATTTTCTCTCGGTTTGAAAGGGAACTGTTCTTTATTATTACCCGCTTTGACTCCGGGTCTATCCCTACGTGCGGTAGTAGTGCCTCTACAATTTGTTCCGTCTGCTTGAGAACGTCTTCTTCCTTAAGGTAAAGTTTAGCAATTATGTCCTCCTCTTTCATATCATCGCCTCAGGTTTATTTTATATTGGAAACATATAAAAAGGTTCATCCGGTCTCATGGAATGGACAAAAATCGGTTAATACGATATTACATAAATATTCTGATATGAACCTGCGACGTCGACTTCTTGACTTTGGTATAACCTTTTCGTCCAGGAATACCTTGCGGCTTGCCATCCTCATTTCCGTGGCCGGTACCGTTACCCCCATCCCTTTTTCTAATATCATCTTATCTTTTCTATCATTCTTTTAGATTAACCTTCATTTCCCCTTAGCCGCCGCGTTCACCACGTCGTAAACCAATACGGAGGGCTCCACCCCGGCATACTTGAACATCAGGACGCCCTTGGGCGTTCCCTTGCTTTTCATCATGACGTACGCTTCCCTGCTCTCCCAGAGCGTGATGATCTTGCACTTGGTCGCGTTCTTGATGAAGAACGTGCTGAGCACTCCTGGGTCCAGGGCCTTCGTTCCTTCCGCGAAGTTCGCTTCGAGCTTGGCTGCCTTGTCCGGCGGCAGGTCCCCCTCCATGATTGATATGACCGTAGCCATAGTTTATCCCTTCTTTCCAGTATTCTCCTTGACTTTGTTTAAACCTTTCGTCCAGGAATACCTTGCGGCTTGCCATCCTCTTTCTCGCGAGTGACCCCTGCTGCTGTCGTGGTGAATGAAAAAGGAGTTTACCCCCTGGCAGTGCCCGAGATTGCTTTCAGGCGGCCGGGTGGAGGGCTTCCTCTGCTGCTTGCCTGATTTGTGGGCTCAGGTCGGTGCGCTTGAGCAGGTTGGCACGCTGGTCCCTGTGCCAGTCCTTAACCGGAATGACCGTATTAAGCTCTTCAATAACAGCCATGCTCCAGTTCTCGCACGAATGGTGGATTCTAAATTCCCAACTGTCCACTACCTCCTCTTCGCAGTATTTAGACTCTTGCACATATCGTCCCTCGCTGTAGGTGGTAAAGACATCCTCAACTACCGTCCCCCCTACGGTATGGCTAGTAAGGACTACCTTAACTCCCTTTACCAGCTCGGCAATTTCATCTATTCCCGACGCCGGCACTTCATAAAACTTTATCGCTTCCAGAAGCGAATCATTTGCCTGATTTCTGATCAATGGATTCAAATCATTTCGCTCAAGCAAATCAGCAATCGCCTTAAACTCGTGCTCCTTCCCCTGAATTCTTATCGTTTCTATAGTCGCATCTATACTTGAAATTTCAATTTGCGCTCTAACTGGCGCGCTCAAACCCCCGCGCTCAAGCAATTTGGCAATCACCCAATCATCCCCGCTCTTTCCACATGCTTTTATCGCTTCAATCATCACCGCATTGCTCAAACCCTCGCGCTCAAGCAGATAGGCAATCTGATAGTGGTCGGTCTCCTTTATCCCTTCAAGAAGCGAAGTTTCAATTTGCGCACGGACCGGTGCGCCCAAATTCCTGTGGTCAAGCAGTTTGGCAATATTCGTAATAGACCCTATCTCCCCATGCAGTTTTATCGCTTCTATGAGCGAAGTCTCAGCCTGTGCTCTGACATTCTCGCTCAAATCCTCGCGCTCAAGCAAATCGCCAATCTCCAAAATATAATCCTTCTTCCCAGACGCCTTTATCGCTTCAATCATCACGGCGTCGCTCAAATCATCGCGCTTAAGCAAACTGTAATGCCCGCTCTCCACCCTACAAACCCTTATCGCTTCAATCATCACGGCGTCGCTCAAACCCTTGCGCCTAGACAGATAGGCAAAGTCAGGATGCAGCCACCCCTTCGCTCCACAAAGCCTTATCCCTTCCACAAGCGAAGTTTCAATTTGCGCACGGACCGGTGCGCTCAAATCCTTGCGCTCAAGCAAATCGGCAAGCTTTCCAATATCCCACACTCTTTTCCCAGATGCTTTTATCGCTTCCATAAGTGAAGTCTCAGCCTGTCTTCTCACATTCTCGCTCAAATCCTTGCACTCCAGCAATTTATCCAGCCGCCGCTCAGCTTCCCACTTCTTTATCCGCTTTATCCTCATGCCATCCATCAACTTCTTGAACATGACAGCACCCCCAACCATATATTACCCCATATCCATTTTAAACGGGAGGGTTAGTTGAACAGCTGCCGTGGCGAGCCGGAATAGCGGCCGTTCACAACCCCAGCGGCGAGGCACGTGAGGCATGGCCAGCGCATGTTGGGCTCTAGAATTTACCCATGTTTTTCATCCAGTCGTGGGCCATCATCTCCGCGATGCCGGTCTGGATCGTCTCCATGATCTTCCCTGCCACGTCGGCAGTATCCTTGACTCCCAGGATTTCACCATTTTTTACTAACGCTTGGCCAGCTCTTTCAGGACCTCCTTTTTTGCTTCCATAATCTCCCTGAGTAGTGCTATATCGACGTATACCTTATCCCCCTCAACTCGGAGGTACTTCTTTTTATCTGTTTTTTCCTCCATCGTTTGGCACCCATGGACCACATCACTTCAAACATCTCCTTGACCTTATTTAAACCTTCCAGGAATACCCTGCGGCTTGCCATCCTCCTATACCCTTCTGGTATGGCTTCGCCTAGAAAAAGTCTTGCCTTTAAGGAAAAAAGCCACAAAAATAAAAAGCGTATTATTGCGTGTTCACGTCTCGTCAGAAGCGTGCTTTCGGCTTGAAGCAGGTCCTGCAGAACACCGGGCGCCCTTCGGTTGGCTTGAAAGGTACCTGGCATGGCTGCCCGCATTTTGCGCACGTTGCATCAAACATTTCCCTGTCGTTGTCTCCATATCCCATAATTACACCTAATCATATACTTTTCTGCAGGTATGACAATACGGCGGGCTATTAACCCCTCCCTTTTCTGCTGACCTCTGAACTCAGGCCTTTTTTCCCTGCTTGGCCATCTTTTCGTATTCACGCCGGTCCACTTCCAGGGGCAGGCCCTCGTAGCCGCAGTCCGGGCATTCTATCTTGGACGCAGTACCCGTAGTATAGGCCGCTGAGAACGAGTCCTCTGCGAAATCCGCTTCTGTGACCAGGCGCTTGCACCTCGGGCAGATGAACACGTCCTTCTCGCTCTTCTCGTCGTAGTCGTCCTTCTCTTTCTTCCTTTCAGCTGCAGCCTCGTCCTCGAGCTTGTCGACCTCTTCCACTGCCTTCTCTGTCTCCTCGTCTTCCTTGTCCATTCTTCCACTCCTCGTTGTCTTTCCGGAACCGTTCTTTTAAGTCTTGGCTTCCGGCAGCTCAGCTCCGCTCATAAGTGCCCATCACATGGGCTTCGGCGAGGACGTGCCCCTTCATGGCCCCGTCGAGTTCGGCCCTGCCGGACGACTCCGGCAATTCAAGCATCACGTCGAGGGCATATGCTCTGAAGAAATACCTGTGCGGGCCGTAGCCCGGCGGAGGGCATGGGCCGTGATAGCCGGTCCGCCCGGTCGTGCCTGCGCCGTCGACGCCTGGCCTGGCGCCTTCGGGGATGGTTTTCATGGACGCAGGGATGTTCCAGACCAGCCAGTGGACGAACGTCCCTCTGGGCGCGTCCGGGTCCTCCATCACCAGCGCCATGCTCTTCGCGTTTTTCGGCACGTCGGACAGCACAAGCGCAGGGCTGGCGTTCTCCCCTTCGCAGGAGTACCTTTCAGGTATCCGTGCGCCTTCCCTGAACGCAGGGCTGGTGAGCTTCATGCCATCACTAGCCGGTGTTGCTGTTCATCATATTGCTGATGTAGGTTATCAGGTCTCCACTGCAAATGTCCATGACATCCGCGCTGCCCATAATAGCTGCATCGCTTTTCGGCACCACGCATTGGGCTGTTTTGCCTTCAAGGCCGGCTATCAAGGTTTTGGCCTGCGGATTCTGAAGGTTCTGCTGCACATCAGCATAGTCTGAAGGCGAGAATGTCCTGAGCTCGCTTTCCCACGACGACAGGGGGATGCCTGCCAGTTCCACGTTGCAGTTGTAGGCGTCACGACTGCCGGTTATCCGCACTTCTACAGGCACCTGCGAGATGCGCACCTTCGCAGGCGTGCAGCTCTGCATGGCCTGGTCCATGCACGTGTTGACGCCGTTCGATGCCATGCCGCAATCGACGGTCGTCAGGTTGGCCGCGCCGCAGCAGGCGATCAGAAGGACCACTATCGCAGGCCCCGCAATCAAGCTGTTCATAGTCATACCCCCTTTTTACATTCCCTGCTTATCCACTGTGATCTTTATCCAGCTTATTATGACAACCGAAATGCATAGCACGGTGAGCGTCAGCAGGCTCGGCACCACCGTTCCGTAGAGCAGCCAGTTCACCGCCAGGAAGACCGACAGTAGCATCGCGAACGCAACAGCGTCCATCACGGCGTTCCTGGGCCTGGGCGGAGCCGCCCTGGCCTGCCGCATCAGGCTTTGCGCCTGGAAATACCGCGTGATGCCGTCGTACAGCGCAATCAGCCCGAACGGGACCAGGCCGAGCATTATCATGCGAAGCAGGTCGTATCTTGGCCCTGTCACGGCCAATGCGGTGACGAAGCCCAGGATGAAAATCGTCCCTGTGAGCACGAGGGTGTTCGCCGAGGTCATGTAATACTGGGCCCGCATGAGCATGACGGCAATATCCTCTTTCTTGTCCATTTTATCGCCTCATTGTTTCCGCCTTGAAAATGCTAACGTCCCTGCGGCGATGAACGCAATCAGGAACGCGCTGCCGCAGCAGCTCTCTCCCCCGCCTGCCGTTCCGCTGCATGTGCCGCCGGTGCACGCGGTGCCAACGCCCAGCGCCCTGCACTGGTAGTCAGTAGAGCACGCGACCGGAGTAGTCGTTATGTCTGCCTCGTATGTCCCGAACGGGGTGCCGGACGCCAGCTTCGCGCGTGCGTCGCTGGCGGTTATGCTGAACGTGCCCGACGCAGTCTCTGCTGTGCCTGCCTGCACCGCGGTCATCGTTATCCGCCCGTCATAGCCCTCCGGCGGCACTGGCACGTACGTCTTCCCGTCCACCACCGGCATGTTGTAGGAATAGGACAGGTAATCGTTCGGCGCGTCGAGCTTCACGTCCACGTGGGCGACCAGGGTTTTCACGGTGTTCCCGTTCTGGTCCTTCACGTTGAAAAGCACTTCCGTGCCTGGCTGCGGCTCAAGGTCCTTCCTGTATGTGGAGCCCTTGCCGGAATAGCCTGCCGGCTCGCCGGAATCCCACCTGCCGTTGCTGTTCAGGTCCTGGAAAGCGTTGTGCGCTATGAAGATGTTGTCTATCCCGGCGGCAGAGCCTGGCGCGAGCGCCTTAACGGCCACGTAGAAGTCATAGAGCGAGCGTGGGTACTGCGGGCCGTCCCCGAAATCCCTGCTCTGCGAGAACGCGCCCCACACGGTTGAAAGCGGAAGCGACACGGAGTCGTCGTCCTTCCCTCCGTAGTCCGACGCCGAGTCCGCCAGGTCCAGCATTATGCCCCCCAGCGCGATTTCCTCGCTGAACCTGCCATCCGGGTTCGCGTCCACCTTGTGGTTCAGCTCGAAATTGTGCATGCCACCTGAGAAGTAATAGAGGCCGTTGCTGCCCAGCCCATAGTACTTCTTAATCTGCAGCGAGCAGAACTCCGCCCAGGCCTCTGTCATACCCCATTCAGTGTCTCTGTTTCCGTTATAGCTGCCGTGGTCCTTGCCGTAATAGCCGTACTGCACAGGTTTCGCCTCGTCCTCTATGTGGTGGCAGTATTCATGGAACTCGCGGTTGTCCGGCGAATCAAGGGCGAAAAAGCCGGAGTCGCCAGTGTTTATGTACATTCCGCTGTCCGGGTACTGTTCGCCCGTGTGGCTGGTGCCGGTCAGGCTGTACATCCAGACCTGTTCCTTGGTGGTCGGGGTGAGGCCGAGCGCTTTCTCCTTGAATTCGACTGCGCGAAGGACGTTGATGTAGGCTTTGCCATAGGCATCCAGGCTCGGGGTTGCGGTGATTCCGAGGTCCGTGAGGTCAATCTGGTAGTCTGACAATCCTGGGGTGGTCACCGGAAGGCCCATCACTACATAGCCGTAGCTGGGGGCGCTGTCGGCCGTCCCTGCAGTTCCCAGGAGCTGGACCTTGCCGTCCTTGTCCTTGAAGTATATCGCTATGTCCATGGTGTTGCCCTGGGCGAAGACCGTCGGGCTGCTCCATGAGAACCTGCCGTTCTCGTCAAGCCATATCGTCGGGTTGTCCATGCCGGAGTTCAGCGAGCTTCCGGATTCGTCCTTGAAGCGTATCTCCATCATCGCGTTCTTGAGCGGCCTTTTGACCATCTGAGGGTTCTGGTAGGAGAAATCCGTGATATATACCTCGCCGGCTATCGTCCCTCCGGCGCCTGCAGCCTGTGCGCACGCCTTTCCAGCCTGATCGCACACCCCTTCGCATTCCTCGTGAGAGCTATAGGCGCATTTGCCATCCGCAGGGTCGCATTCCCCGTGCGAATACATCACGCCGTTCACGCACCTGTCCGCGCAGGTTATGCCCTTGCAGCGGTCGGTCACTGGCAGTGGCGTCAGCCTGCACTTGTCTGTATCATAATCGCAGCCATACTGGCAGTGGATCACATCATGCGGGGTCATGAATTCACCTGAGAAATCGCACTGGCAAGGCATCGTGGCATACCGGTACTGGCCCGGCGCAGTCCAGTGCGTCATGCTAGTGAGGTTTACGCATCTGTCAGGGCACATGCAGTCCGTTGCGGCAAAAACAGGCATCAAAGACAGTAAGAAAACCAGGGCGACTAATCCGGAAAACGGCCGTACCGGCATACCCATCTAATCGGCTGGCAGGTATATAAAACGTCTGAAACCCGTTCCCCCTGCGGCTAAAATCAATAAATCAGTGTTTGACTATCTCGGCGGAGAGGGCTATCTGATGGGCGTGGATCACGCAGTCCGGGCCGGCCTCGCCGTGCTTGGCGATCTGCGTGGAACCCGGCCGGAACTCGGTCACATCGACCCAGAACTCATGGCTGCCATGGTCGTGCAACGCATAATTGAGCGTGAGCTGCATGGCGACTTCAGAGACGTAGCCATATGCATGGGGGATCCTGAACGCATAGTGCGGAATGGCGCGCGCTTTATCGCCTTCGTGGTTCATGCCGAGGCAGGCGCTTTTCAGGAGATCTATCTTGCCTTCGGTGAGGGAATACGGGACCGTTCCAGGCGTTTCCAGGACAAGCTGGCCAAGGTAGTCGTTTACTGCGTACAGGACCGCGTTTTTTACCATCTCCGGGTCTGTTATCACCCTTATGGGCTCGCGGTCAAGCTTGACCTTGCTGCCAAGCTGGCCGACGACGACCGAAAACGACAGGATGTTCGCCTGGATGCCGTCGTCACGCACCACGTCCCACGGGCCGTGGCTGCCCTTTTCCGGCAGTGGCACGTAGAGGGCGGTGCTTTCCTTTCGCTTCCACCTGAACCAGCTGCTTGTGCCGGAGTGGAGGTCCATGAAGCCCGCGGTGCATTCCAGTTTCACTTTCTTGGGCATTGTTTCCAGGAAATGCCTTCCGAACTCCTTTGCATGGCTCGGCGGGGGCTTGAAGTCCTCGAAAACAACCGTATTGCCTTGCGGCTTGGAAGTGGTCATCTGCATCGTTATACCTGCACTTATTATGGATAAAACCCTATTTAATGCTGTTTTTTACCACAAAAGAGAAAAAAACAGCAGTGACGGAGGCCTGCGCCAGATTCGCTGCCTGACTCCGGCGCCCGCTCGCGCCCGGCGGCCCGTCATTTCACTACCCGGTTCCAACCGCCCAGAAGGTTAGATATCCAGGCACAAACCAATAATCCCAGGGGTTGCTAAAAAATCCTGGAAAACGGATACGCTATGCATCCTGCGGTTCAACGCCAGGATGCCGGGGCATATGCTGGGGATAAACGATATGTTGTGTATATATTTATTTCCATTCATATGGTTTACGGGAGGATGATATCATGTACGTAAAATCTGATTTCAGCAGGCCAAACAGGAACCCGGTTTTTGATAGAGTCAAAAAGACCGCGATTCCGTTCGCCACTGCACTGGCAGTTTTGGTCTCTGGCGGAGTGCTGGCGCAGGAACCGGCGACTGCAAAAAGCGGAGCGCACAGGAGCGAGCAGGTCCTGCCGGCAAAAACAGGGAAGCAGGCCACAACGGCCGCCACATCCGGCACTCCAGTCCTGAAAAACAGGTTGGAGCGGCAGGCGGAGCGCGACTCTGCCGAGGCGGCCGAATCGTCGGGCGTTCCTTGCGACTCCTACGCGTACTCTTGGACCCCACAAGGCGAGGCGGTTGTGGCTTATATGGCAGATCTACTTGGCGGCCGATCCATAGGCGCTCTCGACTCGCTGAGGTATGATTTGCTGGGCCCCAACGCTTCCGACCCTCAAAACATCCCGGTTGTGACCGTCAAGGTCTGGGTGAATAGCGCGACGGGCAGGATAGATTCCCTGTCGGCTAAGGTCGAGTGCGCCAGCGCCCCGCTCAACAGGATTGACATCGTGGCCAGGACCGGCCTGAATACCATAGTCGGCAGGCAGGTACCCGCCCCAGAGGTCGCTGAGACCCACTGCATCTGGACACTCCCTCCTTTTGAGTTGTCCAAACCCCAGTGACTTTTTATTCTTTCTTTTCAATTTTCATGAATTCTTCAATAAAGCCCGTACCGGGGAGAATTTAAAAAGAAAAATAGGGAAAATCATCCGGAACGCCGTCACGGCCTGGCGACGTGCCATTTGCCTACTACGCCCTCGCCGTTCGTGTCGCCAGGGGCGTGGTCGGCCGCGTAGCGGTAGAGCGGCATGCCGTTGTAGGTCACCTGGTTCGTGCTGTCGTCGCGGATGATGAACCCGAACGTGCCGGAGAACCCGCTGAGATGGACTATCTGGTCGGTGATGATGAGGGGCGGCCAGTTCTGCGCGCAGGTGCCATTGCAGTTGCTCTTGTTCACCGCGTCAGCAGTGAAGGTGTAGAGCGTCATCCCGTTGCCGTCAGTGAGTATCTCGCCCAGCGAGACGTTCGCCTTCTGCACGGTGTAGTGCGGGAGGAGGCCGGTGCACCTCCAGTTGACCTCGGCAGAGCGGTTCTCTTCGAATACCACGCACGCAGGCGCGCAGCCCTGCTTTATCGTATCAAGGTCGAACCACCACGTCTTGGTGGCGTTGTTGTACGAGTAGTCCTCGGTCAGGTTGCCCACTGCCATGCAGGAGCTGTTCACTGCTATGGAAAGCGCGTCGCCCACGGTCAGGATGCCCTCGCAGGGCTCCTCCCAGATGCGCAGGCACTTCTGCTTCGGCTCGCACCAGGAATAGCCCGCGGACGGTATGCAGCCGTGCGCATCGGTGTCGTTGCCTACCATGGTGCCATTGCAGCCCACCTCCTGCTCGACGCAGTTGTTCCCCAGGAGCAGGAGCCTGCACTGCTCGCTCATGGCATCCGGGGCCACGACAGGGCATTGCGCTATCTTCTGGCCGTCCTGGTAGAACGTGGAGCCGCCGCCGAGCAGCGAGCTCACCACGCGGACGTACGGCCCGCATGTGAAGATGTTCGCGACGTTTTCAGCCCCGCAGAACGCCCGCGCCTGCTCCTCTACGGTGAGGGTGGCGGTGCAGTTCTCTTCAAAGGGGCGGATGCACGCCTGCTTCGCGTCGCACCAGGTATACCCTGCGGACGGGATGCAGCCGTGCGAGTCCCGGTCAGACCCCGGCATGGGCTGCGTGCATCCAGCGAACAGCAATATTCCGACGAATAACGCCAATATGAGCCCTTTCAAGTTATCACCTGGAAAGGCTACGGCCTCAGGGATTAAAAAGATGGGGGATTGCTGCGGGCAAGGCCAAGGCAGGGGTCAGGGCGCCCGGGGGAGCGCGAACATGAGGAAGTCTTCCAGGCTGCCGCCAGGCCCCTTGTTCCATTGGACTGCGGTTTTCCGGTAGGCCTCCACTTCCTTTTCATAGGCGCCCAGGTCCTTCCGGTAGCCCCTCTCATCCGATAGCTTCCAGCAGCAGGGGCAGCTGCGCGACGTGGTATCGGCGAGTGCGTTTTGCTTGAGCACGAAGGGGTAGGCCCTGCAGAGCATCGGGCGGCAGCGGTAGATGCCGCACCCCTCCCCTGAATAGAACGTGCAGACCAGTTTTTCCTTCCATCGCAGGACTATGAGCGAGCGCTCGCCGCTTATCAGCACGGCCGGCTCGGTCCGCTCGCGCCCCGCGGGCTCAGGTATGGCAGTGACGAATTCCAGCGGCTCCAGGCCCGTGGCGCGGCTTATCCGCACCATGTCCGGCGGCGTGACGCACACGCCGAAGGACGTGCAGCATTTTCCGCATCTCATGCAGGTTCCCATACGCTCAGCTGATTAGGCCGTGCTCGCTGGCGAACGCCTCAACTTTTTCGACAGTGGCAGGCCCGCCCGCCCCATCATCCTGGCCTCGAACTTCCCGCACCTGAGGCACATGGATTCACTTCTGCGCCGGGGGTTTTTAATTGGGCGGATGCTTCCGCCTCTGCCGCGACGGCGAGCGCGTCCAGGCGTTTCTCAGTCTTCTGCTCGTCAGGCACCGGGACCCTCTCCCTGAGGCGCCTGAGCAGCCACCTGGAGCCGGTCACCCCATTCTCCACGGCGATGCCAACCTGCGTTTTCTCGTCCGGATACCTCGCGAAGAAGGTCGTCACGTCGTCCAGCGTGGGATACGCCTTGCCCAGGATCCTGCCTATGCGCTGTATGCTGCGCGGGCTGAAGCCGAGGTCTTCCAGGCCTTCCTGGACAAGCCCCTTCCCGAGCGCGTATTCCTTTATATCCTTGGCGCATTTCGAAGTGCCCATGAGGAAGTTCCGTCCCGTCCTGTCCTTCAGCCATCTTTTGAGGTCGATGTCGCACGGCGCGGCCACCTTCATGTGCTTGGACAGGACGTACACGGCTTTCAGGCTAAGTTCCCCGGAATTCATCAGCGTCCCGCTTTTCATCCCGCCGAGCGCCTCGTATCTCTTCACAAGCACCTTCAGCACGGTCGACTGTATCCTCGCCCCCCTGGCGATTTCCTTCCACGGCGTGTCCTCGTGGGATTTCTCGCAGGCCCATGCGACCTTGCGCGTGAGGTCGTCAGGGCCCCTGGAATTCTTGTTGCCCAATAGCGGGCCGTCCAGGCCGTCCGTAAGGGGTGCGCCCCTTATCTTTTTGCCGTTGCCCCGGCGTCGCTCCACCGCATCCTCGCTGCGGTGGCGCGCCCGTATCGCTGCGCACCTTCTCTCTGCATTTGCCAGGAATCCACTGAAATAATCCATAATTTCCGCCTCCTTGTTTCAGATGTTAGATGCTGCGCCCGCGGCGCCATCTCACGCGCCGGCCACCCGCCTTTCGATAAGCGTCCGCCAGTACGCCGGGGTGATGCCGAATCCGCGTGCGATGACGGCGTATCTGATGCCCGTCTCGCGCATGACGACCATCTGCCTATTGCGCCTTGACGGTCCCATTTCAATCTCCCCCGCACATATGGTTCCTGGCTAATATCTCCAGCTCAAGGACGTCTTTCTCCCCAGTGCCCTTCAGCCCCTTGTGCTTACGCATGTCAATGATTATCCGTTCGCGCTCGTCCTTATCCGGATGGTCCGTGAACCATTTTGCGGCATCGGATTTATGGGGATACTCCTTCCCGGTGAGCCAGCCTGCGAGCCTGATGCCGGACTTGCTCAGGCCCAGGTCGGCCAGGGTGGGGTCGGCGCCCAGCTTCTTAATGGCAAACTTCATTACATCGACGCCGTGCTTGCTCTTCTTGCAGAGCCTGTATGCATTCGCAGGATCCGCAGCCAGCCAGGCCTTCAGGTCTTTCTCCATCGGGTTCTCCACGCCAATCAGCCTGGATATCCAGAGGACCGCCTGATACTCCAACCCCGCGGCCAGCAGGCTACCAGGCATGATTTTTTCCGGCAGACCCTTGTATCGGCTGCATATGCCGCCCACGCTGCCGCTTGAGATGCCAAACCGCTGTGCGATGGCTGACGGACGCATCTTATTTTTGTAAAGCTTTAGAATCCGCAGCTTCTGCTCCATTCCAAGGTCCATGCAAGCCGCCTCAGGGCGCCTCCGCGAGCTTTTCACGGGTTACGTATTCCTTTATGCTCATGACCTCGCCCGGCGGGATCGCATCTGTGCTTTCCCAGCCCGGATTTTTCAGGAACCAGAACCTCAATTCGTCACGGGTCGGATTGTCGATGCGTGTCAGCAGCTCCAGGGACGAGCACAGCCACGCCTGGACGCCGGCATTCCGGATCCCGTCCGTCTTGTGCTGCAGCAGCCCGTGGCGCACTGCGAATTCCTCTATGCGGCGGAGGATGATCCGGCCTCCGCGCCGTGCATTGAGTACCTGCCATCTCCAGTTCGGATTCGCAGGCAGCCACTCCCTGAGCTGGTCAAGGGTCGGTGATGCACGGGGCTTGATGTCCATGAGCAGCCTGAGGACTTTCATGGAACGGGTATCCAGGCCATGGCCGCGGAGGCCGCCCCTCTGCAGGTCCTCAAAAAGGGCATTGTGCTTTGAGATAGCCTGCCGTGCGCCCTCTGCGCTTATGCCGAACGCCTTGCCCACTGACTTAAATGTGCCGCCTTTTTGCCTCAGCAGGGCGATCTCCGCGTTGCGCTCGGCCTTGTTCATATTAATCAGTCCCTCATGCAGTCTTCGAGAAATAGGTCTGCACGCGCTGTGTGCACTCCTCAACAAGGAGTTCTGCGCGCCCAAGCAGGGGCTCTGTGCGCCCTGCGACGATCGTAGCGCATCGCAGCACCTGCTTCATGTGGTAGTCGAGGCGCCTCTCGATGCGGCCCTGCCGCTTCAGATTCTTCCAACCAACGGCAAACGCCTTGTCGATGAAATCGAGCTTGGGGTCGCTCCTTGCCACCGCAGCAAAGCCCAGCGCAACAGCGGCTGGGGTCTGCCTGACCTTGTCCATCCTGAGCACTAAAGTTTTCATGTGTTAAGACATGCACAAAAGTAATTATAAATGTTAGGGAAGCTTCAGGCGCGTCCTTCGTGCGCCTGGCTTCTTATCCATCTGCGTATCTCTGCCTCGCAGCTCCTGCAGATGTCCAGCCCGGCCTTTGCCACGCGCTCCACGAAACCCGGGTTGACCGCCCAGCCTTCCATGAGGCAACCGCCTTTCACGTGGCTCGCGCAGTGGCCGGCCTTTCCCAGCAGGTGGCCCAGCTCGTGCTTCGCCACCGCGCGCAGCGTGGCCAGCTCCTGCCTGGCCGTAGCTTCGATATCGAGATACGTGGAAATGATGCCGGCCTCGCCAGGCCGCGTAAGCCCGGGGTAGAACGCAAGCGTCTCAAGCGGGGGGATGTATCCTGTGATCGCGTGCGGCGTCACTCCCATGCCGAGGCAGAGCCTCGTGGGCCAGACTTCCTCCCACTTCGCCCTCTGCAGCAGCATGTCCATGTCCCGATAGTCCAGGGACGTCCCGGCAGTCACGATCTCGTTGATTTCCTCGCCGCGCTTTGTTCCGTGTATCAGCATGCCCTGTTTCGCCGGATGCAGGGGCCGGTCCTGCATGAGCGATTTCTGGCCGTCCACGTGGTCGAACCTGACGCCGAATCTCGCGAATGCGCGGGTCGCGTCCATCACGGCGCGCCGCTCGCTTTTGCCCAGGTCAGGCGCCAGTATGAGCCGGACATGGAGCCTGCTGCCAGCCGTGTTCCCGGGTACCTCTGCCCTGCAGTGTGCCATGGATGATATTGTGTGCAAAAGTCTTTAAAAATGTCTCTATTAACGCGATTCAGACACGCTAATCCCTTTTCTTTTTCAGGGCTGGCGTACGTTCGGCGCTGGTTATGTCAAAAAGCGAGTAGATGGGGCAGGTGCCCGTGAGCCCGCTTCCAAGGACTATGAGGCTGAGGACTATGGCCACGAAATTCAGGGGCGTGGATACCAGGCCAGCAGCGTATATCACCACTGAGCCGCCGATGGCGATTCTCAGCAGGGAGTCCATATGGCCAACGTTCAGTTCAAACATGCATCATCCCCGTTATCGTTTTTGGGCGCCATATATTAAAGATATGCCTGCCTGCCCCAGAGCCGGGATTGCCGGGAGGAAGAGGTTAAAAGGCATGGGAAGCCAACGTTGTGCCATGGATGAGAAAGGCTTCATGGACTGGCTGTCCCAGCATACGAACGCGGACCTGTGCATGGAGGCGTTCCGCAGCCAGAAGCAGTTCTTCCGCGTCAATACGCTCAAGACGAGCGTAGCCGCGTTCCAGGCTGCGACGAAGCTGAAGTGCAGGCAAACGCCCTATTACGATGCGGCATTCGAGCTCGACGAAGAATTGCAGATAGGGAAGACCTGGGAGTATTTCCTCGGGCTGATACACCCGCAGAGCCTCCCGTCCATACTCGTTTCGCTTGCGCTTGCGCCAGGGCCGCACGACGTGGTCCTGGATGCAGCTGCTGCGCCTGGCTCGAAATTCTCGCATCTTGCCATGCTGATGGAGAATAAAGGCGTCCTGGTCGGCAACGACCTGAAGGAGGAGAAGATCTCCGCATTATATTCAACCATAAACCGGCTGAACGTGCTGAACTGCATAACGACCATGAAGGACGCGGCGC
>CAYZNP010000001.1:0-34611 GCA_964479815.1 Microcaldota archaeon | reverse complement strand
TCAGGTCGAAGACGCCGTTGGTGAAGACGACCTTTTTGCCTTCCGCCTTCAGCCTCTGCCTCACGGCCGCAAGCTTTTCAAGCGTAAGCAGTTCTCCCATGTCATCAGCCCAGTTCTGGCAATTCGGTCCTTGTTATCGACGGGTGCTGCTTTGTGATTGCCTTCGCGCAGCCTGCGTTCGCCAGCTTCACCGCCTCGTCCATGCCCTTCCCAGAGGCGAGCGCCAGCGTCAATATAGCAACGAATATGTCGCCAGCGCCGGAAACATTGACCACCTCCTTTGCCATGGACGACCAGGTGCGGAACACGTTGGCTTTCGCGTCAGCTATGGACGCACCCTTCCCACTACGTTTCACGATCACCACGCTGCCGCTTGATTTGGACAAAGCAAGCGCAGCCGCCCGGACGTCAGCATCCTCATTCTGTATTTCTTTTTTGGACGCGATGCCGAGTTCATGCAGGTTCGGGACAAGGATTACATTGCCGCCCGCGTAGGCGTGAATGTCGCTCTTGCTGTCAACCACGAGCTTTTTCCCCTTCTCGCGTGCGAACTTCAGCAGTTCGGCAATCAGTTTTTCCGTGAGCAGGCCTTTGGCATAATCGGAGATGACGATGAAATCCGCGCCCTCGGCGGCCGTTTCCAGCTTGCCGAGCAGCGCGCTTTCCGTCGCTGGCTTTATGTGCTGGCGGGTTTCGCTGTCCATGCGCAAAAGCATCTCGAACCGCGGCTTCGTCTTGACGAAACGCGTCTTCATGGTGGTCTTCCTGCCTTTCTCGCTGACCAGCAGGTCGGGCATCCCAGGGGCAGACAGCAGTTTCCTAACATGCCCTGCGCCTTCGTCATCTCCTACTACAGAAAGGAACGCGACCTGAACGCCCAGCGCTGACAGGGTAGATGCCACTATGCCTGCCCCGCCGAGGAACTCCTCGGCCTTTTCCACGTCGAGCACAGGCACCGGAGCTTCGGGCGACATGCGGTTGACAACGCCGTAAACGTAATGGTCGAGCATGATGTCGCCGATGACAAGTATTTTCGTCTTTGACATAGGACAGTTACCCGCTCTTGTGTGGCACAGGCCTGATGGCGAACGCGTCGTCCACCAGACCGCAGATGCAGTGGATTATGAGTATGTGCATCTCCTGTATCGTGGGCGCGCTGTCCGAGGCGACCACGAGCGCCCGGTCGCACATCTGCCTGAGTTTCCCGCCACCCTTTCCGAGGAGCGCCACCGTGGGGATGCCCATGGCCTTCGCAGTCCTCGCAGCCTCCAGCAGATTCTCGGACTCGCCGCTGGTGCTCAGGAGCACGAGCACGTCGCCCCTTTTGCCGAGCGCCTCTACCTGCCGTGCGAACACGCGCCCGAAGCCATAGTCGTTCGAAATAGCCGTGACTGCCGAGCTGTCCGTGGTCAGCGCTATGCCCGGCAGCGCCCTGCGTTCGCGCATGAATCTCCCGGTGAGCTCCGTGGCGAAATGCTGCGCATCCGCTGCGCTTCCGCCATTGCCGCAGATGAGGACCTTGCCGCCGTCCTTGAGGGCGGATAGGATTGGCGATGCAGTTGCCTCTATGTCTGCTGCCCTGAGGCCCTGGCAGACTTTTGCATGCTCCAACAGCAAATCGGACGGTTTCATCACAGACATCATATCGGGGACGGTTTTTATTCTTTTTTATACCTAATAGGTTATCTTCTGGTGTGTTTATGGATGACGTTTTAGACGGCAAGGTGGTCCTCGTGACCGGCGGCACGGGTTCGTTCGGCACTAAGTTCGCTGAGGTGCTGCTCAGGGACCATAACCCCAAGGCCATAAGGGTGTACTCGAGGGGAGAGCTCAAGCAGGTGGAAATGGAGCGGAAGCTCGGCCAGCCCAAGCTGCGCTTCCTCGTCGGTGATGTAAGGGACAGGGAACGGCTCTACCGTGCAATGAACGGCGTGGACATCGTGGTGCATGCGGCTGCGCTCAAGCACGTGCCCGTGTGCGAGTATAACCCGATGGAAGCGGTGAAGACGAACATACACGGCGCCGAGAACGTGATAGACGCTGCCATAGACAACGGCGTGGGGAAGGTGGTGGCGCTGAGCAGCGACAAGGCGGTGCAGCCGGTAAACCTGTATGGCGCGACAAAACTGGTTGCAGAGAAGCTCTTCACCCAGGCCAACGCATACGCTGGCGTCAAGAAGACGCGGTTCAGCTGTGTGAGGTACGGCAACGTGATCGGCAGCAGCGGCAGCGTCGTGCCCCTTTTCATAAAACAGAAGGAGGGCGGCGCGGTGACGATAACCGATGAGAGGATGACGAGATTCTGGATAACGCTCGAAGAGGGCGTGGCGCTCGTGCTCAAGGCCATAGGGTCGATGAAAGGCGGGGAGATATTCGTGCCGAGGATACCAAGCACGAAAATCACGGATTTGGCCGATGTCATCGCGCCGGGCGCGAAAAAGAAAATAATCGGCGTACGGCCGGGGGAGAAGCTGCACGAGGTCCTCATAACGCCGGAGGAGGCGAGGCACACCAAGCAGCTTGATGGCATTTTCGTCATAGAGCCAGAGTACGCATTCTGGGATACAGCGAACCATTCCGGTGCGAAGCCGCTGCCCGAGGGTTTCTCATACTCCAGCGACAACAACGACTGGCGGCTCAGCAAGGACGAGCTGAAGAAGGTCCTGAAGAAAGAGGGGTGGCTCTGATTAATGAACCAGCTTCCATACGGCCGCCAGTTCATAGACGATGATGACATCAACGCGGTCGTAGCGACCCTGAAGAGCGACTGGCTCACGACCGGCCCTAAGGTCGATGAGTTCGAGAAGGCGATTTGCGCGTATACCGGCGCGAAGCACGCGGTGGCAGTGAATTCCGGCACCGCGGCGCTGGACATAGCAGTCGCTGCGCTCGGGCTTCCTGCCGGAAGCGAGGTCATAACGACGCCTTTCACGTTCGCCGCGTCGGCAAACTGCATCGCTTACAACAATTGCAAGCCAGTATTCGCCGACATCGACCCGAAAACGCTGAACATCGACCCGGCGCAGGTGCGGAAGAGGATCACAGCGAAGACGAGGGCCATCATCTACGTTGACTATGCAGGCCAGCCCTGCGACATAAAGGCGCTGCGTGAAATCGCAGCGGAGAAGGGCCTTTTCCTGATTGAGGACGCTGCGCACGCGCTCGGCGCGAAATACGGCGGAAGGGTGGTCGGCACGTTCGCAGGCATGACCACGTTCTCATTCCATCCGGTCAAGCACATAACCACGGGGGAAGGCGGGGCCGTGAGCACCGAGGACGGCGCGCTAGCGGAGAAGCTGCGCATGCTCCGCAATCACGGCATGGACAAGAACGCGCGCGAGCGGTTCGGACCGGATGCCGGCTACGCCTACGACATCAAGATGCTCGGCAGGAACTACCGCATAACAGACATGCAGTGCGCGCTGGGGATATCGCAGATGAAAAAGCTTGACATGTTCATAAAGGGCAGGAAGGAAATCGCACGGGGATACAACGAAGCGCTCGGGAAGGCTGAGGGGGTCACGACGCCGTACGTGGCACCGGGTGTTGAAAGCGCCTGGCATCTCTACACAGTTTTGCTTGACAGGGGCATGAACCGTGACCGGGTTTTCACAGCCATGCGGAAGAAAGGCATAGGCGTGAACGTGCATTACATACCAGCCTACAAATTCACCTACTACAGGAAGAATTTCCCGGTACACGAGGCAGACTATCCGGCCACGGAGGATGCGTTCTCACGCATACTCACCCTGCCGCTGTTCTACGGCATGAAGGAAAGCGACGTGGAGCGCGTGGCAAAGGCGCTCGGCGAGAGCATCAGGGAGGCGCGATGATGGCGAAGGAGGTCTCCATCGGCGGGAGGAAGGTCGGCGGAAACGCGCCGTGCCTCATGGTCGCAGAAATATCCTGCAACCACCTGCAGAAGAAGGAATACGCACTGAAGCTCATAGAGGAGGCGAAGAAGGCGGGCGCTGATGCTGTCAAGTTCCAGACCTACACCCCGAACACCATCACCATGAAGGCGGACAGCGAGTATTTCAGGATAAAGGGCACGCTGTGGGCCGGAAAAACGCTCTATGACCTCTACGAAGAGGCGTACACCCCGTGGGACTGGTTCCCGGAGCTGAAGGAGAAAGCCGAGGCGGAAGGGCTCATCTTCTTCTCGTCACCCTTCGATGAGACCGCGGTCGATTTCCTTGAGAAGCTCGGCGTTCCCGCATACAAAATCGCTTCTTTCGAGATCAACCACATCCCGCTGCTCAAATACGTGGCGGCGAAAAGGAAGCCGGTGATAATATCCAGCGGGGTAGCGACACTCGAGGACCTTGAGCTGGCGGTGAAGACCATACGCGGCCAGGGCAACGACAAGATAATAATCCTGAAATGCACCAGCGCATACCCAGCGCCGCCGGACGAGATGAACCTGCGGACGATAGCGGACATCGCGGAACGCTTCGGGGTCGTGCCAGGGCTGTCCGACCATTCCGCGGGCACCGTCGCGCCCATAGCCGCAGTGGCACTCGGCGCGAAGGTCATAGAGAAGCATTTCATACTCGACCGGAAGATGGGCGGGCCGGATGCCGCATTCTCGCTCGAGCCGAAGGAATTCGCAGCGATGGTGGGCGCGGTCAGGGAGGCGGAGCAGGAGCTTGGCAAAGCGACTTATGAGCGGGGGGAGGAAACGAAAGGCCACGTCTTCGCGATGCGCTCCATATTTGCGGTGAAAGACATCCGCGAAGGGGAGAGGCTGACGAAGGAAAACATAAGGGTCATACGGCCGGGCCATGGCCTCCATCCGAAATTCTACGAATCGCTGCTTGGGAAGAAAGCCAAGAAGGCGGTCAGGCGCGGCACGCCTATGTCGTTGGAATTTGTTGAATGAATCAGCGATCCCCAAGGAAGCGCATGGTGAGCCTGTGCATATCTAGGTAGCGCAGCAGCTTGGAAAGCGGCTGCTTCTTTATCCACCTGGCCTCTATCGGCCGCAGCTCCACCACGGCACTCTTCTCGCCAGATTTCCTGGCGAGGGCAAGCAATGCGACGTCCAGGGTGACCATTTCCTTGCCTGTCTGTTTCCTGAACCCGTCCAGCTGCGCCTCTAGCTGCGGGAAAAGCTCCCTGAAAAGGTCTGCGCGCACGGCATGGAAGCCAGGGCAGAACTGCGGCATCGCAACCCCGGCGGACCTCCTCCCCTCGCTTCCCCCTGCCCATTCGTTGAATATCCTGAAGAGCAGGCCGTTGCGGTTGTCATACCTTATGTAGCCGACGCAAATCCGGCTTCTGCCGGAAATGACCGGCGCTATGACCTTCTGGATGTCCTCGGGCTGGTGCTCAAGGTCGGCGTCCATGCGGACGAGTATCACCCTTTCCGGGCCTGCGCCTGCGGCAGCCAGTGCGCGGCGCATGCCGTCCAGCACCGCAGAGGCAGGGCCCTGGTTCTTTTGCCGGTGGACCACGCGCAGGAAAGGCGTCCTGCGTGCCTCGGCGTCCAGCAGGGCTGCGGTGCCGTCGCTGCTGCCATCCTCTATGACAATGAGCGATTCCAGCGCGACGCCGATGCGTGCAAGCGCGGCAGCGCACTTCCTCGTCCGGGCAAGCAGTTCGGGAACCGAATCAGCGACGTTATAGGCAGGGGTGTATATTATGAGGCGCCAGTCCATGCCGGAATACGCGTGGGAAAAATTTATAACCGCCGCCGCATAGATGAATATCGATGCGGAAGGAGAATGAGGTTTCGCTGAAGGCGGTTTCCGAAGAGGACATCAGGCTCATCTATGAGCTGAGGAACGACCCGGCCGTCAGGAAGACGATGTTCCAGGGCGGCCCGATAGCCTGGGGGGAACACGCTGAGTTCTGGCGGAAAAGGCTTGCGGACAGGGATGCCCTCTCGTTCATGGTGGTCCTCGGCGGCAGGAAAATCGGCTTCGCAAGGCTGGATAAGAGGGATGACGGGTTTGAGGTTGGCATAATAGTGAGCCCGGAAATGCAGGGGCAGGGCATCGGGACCAGGGCGCTGGGGGCCGTGATCTCCCTTGCAAGGCAGAAGGGCATGAGACTGCTCATAGCGCGGGTGAAACCGGGCAACGCGGCCTCGGCCGCGATTTTCATAAAGAACGGGTTCGTGGAGAAAAACGGAAGGTACGAGCTGGAACTCTAAAAACGGCGGCGCGGAGTGCTCCTTGACATGGCTGAAGATGCGTATTTCAAAACGCCCGGGGATGTGGAAACGTACGAGCGGGCACAGCCTGCAAACGCAAGGTATAACCTCGACCTCCTGGCACTGGAGGGCATCAGGCCGGAAATGATGGCTGGCAGGAGAGTTCTTGACGTCGGCTGCGGCTTCGGGCTTTTCCTTTCCAGGTTCCGCGCGGCGGGCGCAAGATGCTTCGGGATGGACAAGTCAGGCCGTGCCATAAGGACGTGCAGGGAGCGGTATCCGGGCATGCGCTTTGAGAAGGCTGAATGCCCGGAAATCCCGTTCGATGAGAAGTTCGCGCTCATCACATGCTTCGGCACGCTTGGCCTTGTCGCCAGGGAATCGCATGCGGAATTCCTGGAGAACGCTGCCAGCCACCTGGAGAAGGGCGGCGTGCTGTTTGCCAACGCGCCGGGCGAAGGGGCTGGGCTAGGGCCTGCGTCCGCAGGCAATGCGAGGAGCCTTGTGGAATGGGAGGGGCTGCTGGCCCGGGCTGGCTTCAGGACCACGGCTGCATACCGGGTGCTGCGGGTGCCGGGGGCGGACCTGGTGCTAGGCAGGAACATTTTCGTGAAAGGATTCGGCCGCTCGGCGGTGATTGTCGGGGAGAGGTAGCAGGCCATAGGCGAAAACAAGGATTAAAACCACTGCTGAACAATCTTGATAATGCGATTGAGGCACAATACCGGCCATAATCCCGGGCATAATTCTTAATGAAGCGAAGCAGGTGAGCACATGAGATATTGCGCCAGGTGCGTTTACCCTGAAAATGCCAAGCCGACAATCATATTCGACGAGGAAGGGGTGTGCAGCGGATGCCGGCTCCAGGAGAGCAGGCCGAAGATACAGAACTGGGACGAGAGGCTGCAGATACTCAAGGGCCTGCTGAAGGAATACAGCGCGAAGGCCAGGGCGAACGGCTCACCCTACGATTGCATAATCCCGGTGAGCGGCGGCAAGGACAGCCACTTCCAGGCATATTTCATCAAGAACGTCCTCGGCTACAACCCCCTGTTCGTTACCTACAACCACGGCTTCAACACCAAGAGGGGCATAAGGAACCTCACGAACATGCTGAAGCAGTTCAACTGCGACCTTCTCAGGTTCACATCGAACCCCGAATCGGTCAGGAAGATATCGCGCTACATGCTCAGGAAGGTCGGTGACATAACCTGGCACTACCACGCAGGCATAATGACGTTCCCGATAAAGGCCGCGGTCATGTACAAGATACCGCTCATCATCTGGGGCGAGCACGGCTTTGCCGAGCTGGTCGGCATGTTCAACCAGGATGATATGATAGAGTTCTCCAAGAAGGTGAGGCAGGAGCACAGCATGCGGGGGTTCGAGCCCGACGACGTGCTCGACGACCCGGACAACGGAGGCATCACAAAGCTGGACCTCGCGCCGTTCTACTATCCGAGCGACGAGGAGATAGAAGCGGTCGGCGTGCGCGGCATCTACCTGTCCAATTACATCAGCTGGGATGCGAGGGCGCAGACACGCATGATGATAGAGAAATTCGGGTTCGAAACCGCGGTGTCGAGGGAGCGGACGTACCATCTTTACGACAAGCTGGACGACATACACGCGAACGGCGCGCACGACTACCTGAAGTACCTGAAGTTCGGCTATGGCCGGGCCACCGACGACGCGAGCAACGACATACGGCACGGCAGGATGACGCGCGAGGAGGGCATAGAGATGGTGAAGAAGTACGACCACGTGCGCCCGAGCGACCTTGACCTGTTCCTGAAGTTCGTGGGCATGAGCGAGGAGGAGTTCATGAGCTGCGTGGAGCCCATGCGTGACCCGAAAATATGGGAGAAGGGCCGCGACGGCAGATGGAAGGTGCTGGACTCGGTCGCGAACCATGTCAAGGACCCTGGAGTTGAGAAGGCGAGGATACCGCAGGTCGCGGACCGCGGCATCCTGAGGTCGCACAACCAGCCCAAATACTCAAGGGATGACCACGTCCCCGAAGACAGCGAGTACATCTGGCTATAGCCAGGAGAACGAAGATGAGCCGGCGTGCAGGCGGCCGCCCGGCAATGCAGGAGCAAACGGTATGATTGCCATAGTTGATTACGGTATGGGAAATCTGCGCTCCATAGCCAACGCGTTCGAGGCCCTGGGCGAGCAGGTGGCCATAGTGAAAGAGCCGTCCGCACTCGCCGCTGCGGATGCGATAGTCGTGCCGGGCGTGGGCGCTTTCGGGGACGGCATGGCGAACCTGAAGAAGGCCGGCTTCCTCGAGACCCTTCGTGCCGAAGTCATCGGCAAAAAAAAGCCCTACCTCGGAATCTGCCTGGGCATGCAGTTCCTCGCGGAGCGCGGCCTGGAGCACGGCGAGCACGCTGGCTTTGGCTGGGTGAAAGGGGTGGTGAGGAAAATCCAGCCGAAGGACCAGCGCATAAAGGTCCCGCACATGGGCTGGAACGACGTGGCGGTCCGGGAGCGGGCAGACCCGGTGCTTTTCGGGGGGCTGGGCACGGGGCCGGTATTCTATTTCGTCCACAGCTATTTCCTTGAGCCGGCTGAAAGCGAGAAAGGCACCGTCTCATCAACGTGCTGGCATGGCGAGGATGTGGTCGCGAGCATCCGCAAGGGCAACATATTCGGCGTGCAGTTCCATCCTGAGAAAAGCCAGAAGGCAGGGCTGAGGCTGCTGAAGAATTTCATCGATTACGCCAAAAAGAGCAGGCAGGCGGGCAAAACGCCGGCGGGGGGCGGAACGGATGCTTAAGCACCGCCTCATCGCGTGCCTCCTGTGGCGGGACGGGATGCTCGTCCAGAGCATGGGCTTCAGGCACGTCAATTCCGTGGGAAACGCCTACACCGCAGTGGATTTCTTCAACACCTGGGCTATAGACGAGATAGTGCTCCTGAACGTCACCCGTGAGGAGGGGAGCAGGGGGAAGTTCCACGAGGACCTCAGGGAACTGTCCAGCAGGTGCTTCGTGCCCCTGACCGTGGGCGGGTGGGTGAGGAGCGTCGCTGACATCAGGACCCTGCTCAGCGAGGGTGCCGACAAGGTGGCCATCAACACCGAGGCTGTCCGGCGGCCGGAATTCATCAGGGAGGCGGCGCAGGTTTTCGGCAACCAGTGCATCGTGGTGTCCATCGACGCCAAGCGGAACGCCGGGGGCGGGCATGAGGTTTTCATAGACCGCGGCAGCACGGCCACCGGCCTTTCGGCTCCGGCCTGGGCAAAGGAGGCGGAGAAGCGCGGCGCAGGAGAGATATTCCTCACTTCCATAGACAACGACGGCATGCGGAAGGGCTACGACCTTGGGCTTGTGAGGAGTGTGTCTGAAGCGGTCGACATACCGGTGATAGCGTCCGGTGGCGTGGGCGACTGGCAGCATCTGGTGGATGGCATCGCGGAAGGGAAGGCCGATGCCGTGTCCGCGGCCAACATCTTCCATTATTCAGAGCAGAGCACGACCAAGGCGAAGAACTTCATGAAAAGCGCGGGAATCAACGTCCGCGAGCCCGAATTCTACACGGTGCAGGTGCCACGCAGGCCAAGATACAAGATCTGACTAGTGCCTCTTGAATACCGGCCTGATTTTCTGGCCGCGCAGGATGCCTTCAGTGCTTCCCTTGTCAAGAGCCTTTTTCACGTCGTCCAGGGCCGCTGACGCGGCCTCCAGGTAGAGGTCGATGTCCGCGGCTGTGTGCGCGAGGCAGAAATTGTTTATGCCGGTGGTGAGTATGCCCCGGGCTATGACAGCCTGCTGGTAGACGGACAGCAGGTCTGCCTTTGACAGATTTCCGCTGTCAGAGAACTCCATGCCGCAGTGCGGCGGCGCGCCGGTGACCTTTGCCGCCCCGGCCAGCCCCTTCTCCGCGACCAGCCTGCGGGCGCCAGCGGTCCAGCGTTCGCCCAGAGCCCAGATGTGCCTGAAGCTTTCAGGCTTCTCAAGGAGCCCTATGGCGGCAAGCGAAGCTGCTATTGCGAGCGCCTCGCCCCCGAAAGTGCTTGATATGAACACGCCCTCGTCTATGAGCTTCATCACGTCCCTGCGGCCCACGAGCGCTGATATGGACATCCCGTTCCCCATGCCTTTCCCGAAAGCGGACAGGTCCGGCGTCACCTTGAAATGGCCCTGCGCGCCGCCGATGCCCATCCTGAAGCCTGAAACGACCTCGTCGAATATGAGGAGCGCGCCGTTCTCGTGGGTGAGCTGCCTGAGCGCCTCCAGGTAGCCGGGCGCGGGGCCGTCCCCCTGCATGGGCTCGAGTATCACTGCCGCGACCTGGCCGGGGTATTTGGCGAACACGGCCTTGAGGCCCTCGATGTCGTTGTACTTGAATGTTGCCGTGAATTTCTTCACGCCCTCAGGGACGCCGCGGCTGTTGGTGGTTGTGCCGATGTACCAGTCTCCTGTGCCGTGGTAGCCGGAGCAGAGCACCATGTCCCGGCCGGTGTGTGCCCGTGCCAGCTTCACTGCAGCCGAAGTCGCGTCCGAGCCGTTCTTCACGAGCTTGACCATCTGGGCACAGGGGATTATCTGGGTGAGCTTCAGGGCCAGTTCCACCTCCACTGGACTGGGCTGGGAGAATGAGATTCCCTTCGCAAGCTGGCGCTTGATTGCCGCGTTGACGGTGGGGTTGTTGTAGCCGACGGTTATGGCACCGAGGCCGAGCACGAAATCCACGTACTCGTTGCCGTCCACGTCCCACACCCTTGCACCATTCCCCCGTTCCATGAACGCAGGCGCGGCGCCCTCGCAGAAATACATGTAGCTTTTGCTGTAGGTCTGCGACGCCGTGGGTATGAGCTCCTTTGCCTTCTTCAGCAGTTCAGTGCTCCGTGAAAAGTCCGTGTTCAGCTTCATGCCATCTCCTCATCTTCATTTGAATGCTATCTTCTTCCCGCTTTCCGCTGATTTCCTTGCCGCAAGCGCCATCTCCAGCGCAAGCCTTCCGGCAGCTATGGTGGAGACCGGCTTTGCCGTGCCGCGCACGCAGTCCATGAAATGCCTGACCTCCCGCACGTAGATGTCATTGGCCTCTTTGGCGCCGAGGGACTCCTTACGCACCTTCCAGCGCTTGGTCGCGGAAAGGTATTCCCGGACGACTGACTTCTCCGGGTTTTTTCCTGTGCTCTCCCAGATTATCGTGCCTTTAGAGCCTATGAACTGGCACGAGCGCCTCTTGCTCCTCTGCAGGTAGTCAAGGTGGGCTTCGGCGATTGCACCGCTCTTCATACGCACCAGCACTCCGGCCGCGTCCTCCACGTCTATCTTGAGGCCGCCCAGCCGTCCTGCGAAGCAGAAGATGTCCGAAGGCTCGCCCAGCAGCCACGAAAGGTAGTCGAATTCGTGCACTGCGTCCAGGATTATGCCGCCTCCCTGTGCCCTGTGCGCGCTGTAGGTCTTGGAGTAGTCCGTTCCGGGCCGCCAGTCAGGGAGGTAATTGCCGAATTCCAGCCTGGCGGAGTATATCTTTCCGAGGGCGCCGCTTTCCAGCCTTGCCTTCATGTGCATGACCGAAGGGTGGAACCTCATGTTGCAGGCCACGAACGCCACCCTGCGTTTTTTCCTGGCCAGGGCCTCAAGCTTGCCAAGGCCGTCCAGCCTGTCGGAAACCGGCTTTTCTATGAATACGTGGCAGCCGTTCTCAAGCGCCAGCGCCGCATGGGCCGCATGGAGGTGGGTGGGCGTGCACACCAGCACCGCATCCGGGCTGGCTTCCTTGAGCATGGCCCCCGCGCTGCTGAACGTCCTGATACCGTGTGCCTTTCTGACTTCATCCAGCGCCTGGACCGAGGGGTCGGATGCCACGACCTGGAGGCCGAGTGCGAGCAGGTTGGCGATGTGCCTCTTTCCTATGGAGCCGCATCCGAGTACGCCGAGGATCATTTTCCGCGCCTCCTCTGCCTTAGGAAAAACCCCGCCATGCTCAGGTCTGCAGGCGTGTCAACGTCCACGGATTTCTCCCTGGGCATCCTGAACGCCACGAGCTTGGAGCAGTAGAAGCGCTTCTCCTTCATGAAAGCGCCCATGTCGAACAGGTATATGGCGCCATTGTCAACGAAAACCTCCGGCAGGTCCTGGCTCCTCACCATGCAGTCCTGGCCGAAATAGGGAACAAGGAAGCCCTTCTCCTCCTTGAGCGCCCAGAACGGCGGAATCGCGTAGGTGGTCACTGCCATGAGCGCGTTGGCGCTGCTTTTGCTGAACTTCCTGAACGCGGCGCGCAGGTCGTCAGCATCACGCAGCGGGCTGGTTGGGAGGAGGATGCACAGGCGCCTGAAGCGCCTGCCCTGCTTCTTGCACCTGGCGACGACATCAAGGCAGACATCTATGACCGTGGCCCTGTCGCCGCTGAGCCTGCTGCTGCGGTCCATCACTTCGGCGCCGTACCTGCGGGAAACCGACGCTATCTCAGCGTCGTCCGTGGATACCACCACTGCGCCGAACAGGCCTGAGCGCAGGGCTGCCTCTATGGTGTAGGCGATGAGGGGCTTGCCGCAGAGTTCCGCAACATTCTTCCGCGGAATCCTCTTGGAGCCTCCCCTGGCCGGGATTATGCAGAGATTATCCATGCGCTTAGCCATTGTCACCAGTCCCCAGCAGTCTTTCTATTTTCATGGCCTTGGCCATGTTAAGATAATCCAACTGCCTGCGTAGATCGGAATTCCACGCGCCAGTATCTGTTTTATCCCTAAGAATATAACTTATGCGGTTGAGGCACTCGTGGATGAAATAATGGCCGATAAGCCTGCGCTCCTCCTTGTCCAGGGGATTTTTAGCCTCGTAGGCCCCCAGGAACACCCTTGCACGCGCCGCAGCGGTTTTCATGTCGGCCATGCTGTCCTTGCCGCCGTACATGGCAAAGCGGAAGCACGCGAAGGAGACGTCATACGCCAGTGCCCCGTGTGAAAGGCCGTCGAAATCCAGTATGGCCTCGGTCCTGCCGCCATTGAAGATGACGTTGAGGGGATGGAGGTCCCCGTGCACGTATTGCTCGCGTATCCTGCTCCGGTCAATGCCGCGCTCCCGCCCGGCATCCGAAGCGTACTCTGACTTCAGGAAATCGAAATTGGCGAGGAAAAGCCGGTCCACGTCCGCATGGCTACTCCCTGCCGCTGACCTGATGCGCTCCAGTTCCTCGGGCTTGGGGTGCACGTACTTGCGCAGGTGGGTTTTTTGCGGGGCAGAAAGCGGATATTCAAGCGTGCATGCTTTGAGTATGTGGTGGAGCTTTGCCAGCGACGAGGCGAAATCCTCCAGTTCTCCCATGCCGCCGCTGAAGTATCCGCCCTCATGGAAGGCACGGAGGTAGAAGAGCCCCTGGCCGTGCGTGCAGATTTCCCTTCCGGAATCCGATGGGGCCAGGGCGGGCACCTTCGCGCCCTTTTTCCTGCAGAACTCCAGGATGGCGAGCAGTGAGCTGAGGCGGCCCTCGTCCGCCCCTTCCAGGTATTTGCAGAGCAGCTTTTTGCCACCTGCGAAAGTGAGCACGTAATTCTTGCTGTTTATGGCGTGGCCGCCTGCGTCCGCCCAGCTCCCTATGCTGCCGAGCGAGTGGTATTCGGCCTCTACCGCGTCCCTGAGCTCCTTTGGCATTTCCATTCAGCCGCCTCTCATGATTACCAGCACGAGCCCCGCAAGCACTAGGAGGGCCCCTGCGATCTTTGATATCCCCACTTCTTCCTTAAAAAACAGAGCGCCGGCTGCCACTGCGAAGAGCAGCTCCACCCGCAGGAAGGTCGACACCACCGACGCCTTTTCCAGGGAGATGGCGTACACCGTGGCAAGCGAGGCGGCTGCGGCAAGGATGCCCAGCAGCAGGAACGCGCGGCCATGGCGCCTGGCGGCATGGACGAAAGGCTGCAGGCCAGGTGCGAGCGCCAGGAATGCACCTGAGATGACCGCGGCCGCGAGGGAAGAAAATACAAGGTATGGTACCGGGCCGGAGATGGTTGTTATGTATTTCACGATGATGAACACGAATGCGGCCATGAGCGCGACCAGTAGCGCGGCGCCGGCGCCGCGGGCGAGCGCTGCCTTGCCTTTCTCCCTAGCCTGGTTGAGCAGCGCAGCGCCGGCAACTATGAGCAGCGCCGCGCCGATCACAGTCGCAGTCACCTGCTCGGAGAGGAGCACGATGGCTAGAAACGCCACGAAAAGCGGGGTGGTGTTCCTGAGCGGCACCAGGATAGATATGCTGCCGGACTTTATCGCCCGGAGATATATGTAAACCGAGGACACGTTCAGGAGCGCGGCCAGCAAAATCGCCCCGGCCGCGGGCAACGGAAGCGCATAGCCTTCGGGCGGCGCTGGCATAAGGGCCGCGGCAGGCACGAGGAACAGCGCGGTGAAAAAGAACTGCGCGGCAGCCACATGGAACAGGTCGCACTCCTGCGCAAGCCGCTTGCTCACGACGATGGCGCCGGTGGACGCAACTGCGGCCAGCAGGCAGAGGAGCGCCCAGAGCATCAGGCCAGCATCTCCCAGGTGATGAACTCGTCCTTCCTGATGTGCCTCGCCGCCTTCCTGCCACATACGGCCTCATAGTCCGCGCAGGAGACGCCGGCGTTGCCCGGGCGCCTGAACTCTATGGATTTGAGCGTTATTTCCTCGCCCTCCGCGATGTCTTTTGACGCGGCGATGCTCCGCCTGGCCGAGTCATTGACCTTCTTGCTGAACATGATGCGGGGCGAGCCGATGGCCTCCTCTATGGCACGGACCTCAGCCACGAACTCCTTCGCCTCCTTGGGCTCCAGGGACATGAGGTGCTCGATGCCCTCGGCGTTCTTGTTGAGCGTGAGTGTCTTCTCCAGGATGTCCGCGCCCATCACCATGGCTGGGTAGTTCATGAGTTTCTCCCGCGAATGGTCGGAAAAGCCTATGGGGTAGTCGTATATCTCCTTAAGCGAGGAAAGCGTGCTTAGATTCACGCCGTCGTTGCGGGCAGGGTAGCCGGACGGGCAGTGCATTATCACTATGTTCCTGTTGCCGTTCTTCTCGCATATCTCCACTGCCTTTTCCAGCTCGTCGTACTTCGCCCTGCCGTCGAGCATCATGGGCACCTTCTTTTTCGATGCGTAATCTATGAGATAGTAGTGGTTGACGTCGCCGGCGTTTATCTTGATGGCCGCAGAGCCGATTTCCACCAGGAAGTCCACCTCGTCGGGGAAGGAGGCTGTGGCGCAGAAGGTTATGCCCTGCTGGTCCGCATGCTTCTTAAGCTCCTTCCACTGCGCCTTCGTGAGCACGCGCTTCTTAAGGATGTCGTAGAGGTTGCCGGTCTTAGGGCCTGTGGCTGTGGTATAGGATATTGTGAGGCTGTGGTCGCCCATGAGGCGGTCCGGGTCCAGCACCTGGAACTTTATGGCGTCCGCGCCAGCATCTGCCGCGGCCTTGACGAGCTTCTTAGCGCCCTCCAGGCCGTTGAAAGTAGCCCCGCATTCGAATACCACGTAGCAGGGCTCTCCATCGCCCACAAATCGTTTCCCGAGCTTCACTTTTGCCATATGACACACCTTTCACATCGAGCTGGCCGCATCCTGCTTCAGGGGCTGCATGCCACTCCCACCCGGATGTCCTCCAGGTGCACGAATATTTTCCCGTCGTCGCGCTTGAGGACCGTGTTGACCACTGCGGTGTGGCCCAGGCCCATCATGCAGTAGCCTGGCAGGAAGCGCTGCCGCAGGCCGAATATGGGGTCGCGCTTCACCTTGCGGGCGATGCCCTCGAAGGCAATGACATGGTAGGCCTTCACGTCCTTGATGCTGGCTGCGGCCCTGTCGCGCGCGAACTTCGGCCCAACCACCCAGCCGGTTATGACGCCGCTGATCGGATCCGCGTCAATCACCTCAATCACATGCTGGAGCGGGCAACCCTGACCCATGGGCCTGCCGAGCACTATATCGCCCTTCTTTATGCCCATCTTCTCCACGAGGTCTCCGCGGAAAGGCAGCACAATCTTGCGCGATGACTTCTCGCCGGGCAGCGACTCGAGCACGAAATCGAACTCCGCGCCCAGGACGTCCTTGGTGCCGTAGTCATGCTTCACTTCGCATATGCCGCCCTGATCCGAGCTGTAGAACGGGCACTCTCCCGGGTCCTTCTTCCCTTCCTGGACCAGCCTTACCAGCTCAGCGCAGCTCTTCGCGCCGCACATGCCGCAGTTCTTTCCCGGCGGCTTCCAGTTTATTTTCGTAGTCATGCAGATGCACCTCATTCCCCGCGGTACATGTAATCGGCCACGCCGCCTTCCAGCTTGCGTATGACGCCGAAGTGGTTTTTCCATCCAATCTTCTTGATGCCCACGCACAGCGTGCACGTTCCCAGCGGGGGCGTGCCCTTGAGATAGAGGTTCTTGGGGTCTATATCCTTTGATTCACGGACCGCATCGGCAAGCCTCTCTATGGCAGTGCCCTGGAGCGCGTTGGTCTCTATTATCTTCATGTCGCCCCGGACCTCCTTTATCTTTTCCCTGAAAACCTCGCGCTCTGCCTGGGAAACCAGGTCAATCTTCGTGACCACCGCCAGGTCCGCGAGCCCGAGCATCGCGCCCATCTTCAGCGGCGTGTTCATGCCGCTTTCTGCGCTGAGGGTCACTATGCCGAGCCCCTGCGTCAGGTAGGGGGAGCAGCGGAGGCACAGGCCTGCGCTTTCGATGAGAAGCAGGGTGGAGCCGTTCTTCTCGGCCCAGTCTATGGCATCGCCGATCACCATCACGCCGGCATGGTCAGGGCACAGGTCCCCGGAATATATTTTCTTGGCCGGAATCCCGAATTCCTTGCGTATCTCCTCGTCCTCGAACGCCCTGACGACGTCTATCTTCAGGTAGGAGATTTTATCATCCTTCTGCAGCTTCCTTATGACCTGCTTTGCCACGGCGGTCTTGCCTGACGAAGACGGTCCTGCTATTATTATCAGTTTCATATCTTCACCTCTTGTGTTTCATGGAGCTGAAACAATATATATTGAATAATGAAACAATCGTTTTGGCGCCGTACTCATATCCCTGCCTCTTCCTCGTTTTTGCCGGCTTTTGCCGGCTCTGCGGAGCCCATGTCGGTCTCACGGTATTTCCGGTCGAGCTCAGCCAGCAGATGCTTGGAGACCAGCTTGCCCTGCCGGACGTGCTCGCGCAGCTCGGCGATCTTCCGGTCGTAGAACAGCGCCCGGTCACGGGCCGTGTCCTCGTCCGCGCTGAACTCAATTATCTTGACCACTGCGCCGTTCTTCATGACCAAGCGCCGGTCAGAAAGCAGCGAGACGGACGGGTCGTGGGTGACGAAGATGACTGCCTTCTTGTGGCGCTTTATCTCCGCCAGGGCCTCGTCCTTGAATATGCCGGCATTCTCTATCTCGTCCAGGAGGATGACCGGTGCGTTGCCTATTACTATGGCGTCGGCGATGAGCATGGCCCGCGTCTGCCCTCCTGAAAGGGTGGTCGTCTTGCTCTCCGGGTCTATGGGCTCGCCGGTGAATTTGTTCGCCAGGCCCACGGTTTCGGTGACGACCGCCGGGCTGGTTATCTTGCGGGCCCTTGCGTGCACGGTGAGGAAAGCGTGCACGCTGAGGTCTGCCAGGCATTTGGTGTTCTGCGTTATCAGCGCAATCGGGTTCCTAGATGCGTCATCGGTGAAATCGCGGCTCGGCACGGCATCGTTGACAAGCACGTGACGCCGGGTTATGGTGTCTCCCCTTGCGAACAGCTCCAGGTCGTTTATGAACGTCGTCTTGCCGCAGCCGGTCGGCCCAACTATGGACAGCACGTCGCCTGGCTTCAGCGTCAGCCTGTCAAATCCCTCAGGCTTGCCGGCCTTGTCCGTGCCGGGCAGTATGGTTATGGATTTGAATGTCCAGTCATCCAAGAAGACTACCTCTCACGAAAAATGCCACCAGATGGTGATGGCTCACCTTTCGTTGCTGTGTATCCCTATCCCGTGTATATATGAGGTGAAGGTATATTTAAAAGTGCTATTCTTAAAGAGACAGGGGCTGCCATGGACGCCTATGACGCGATAATCAGGAGAAGGGCCATACGCGAATTTACAGCGCGCAAAATCACCAGGAAGGTGCTGGGAAGAGTATGTGATGCAGGGCGGCTCGCGCCAACCGCAGCCAACCTCCAGCCGCTAGTCTTCCTCGTCGTGGACGACCCTGAACTGGCAACGAAGGCAGGCGCCGCGTTCAGGTGGGCGGCCAGGCTGCCAGGCTGGAAGCAGCCGCCTGGAAAGGCGCCTGCGGCATACATTTTCATACTCGCAGACAGGGAGATAAGGCAGTCAGGCTACGAATACGACGCAGGCCTTGCGGCCCAGAGCATCATGATTGCTGCCACCGCGTCCGGCCTTGGTTCGTGCTGTCTGGCAGTGGCAGACGGCCGGAAGGCTGCGGAGCTGCTTGGGACTGGCAGCCGTTACGCATTCACCCTGGCGGTGGCGCTCGGCTATCCTGCCTGGAAATCGAAGGCATTAGACATGGGCGGGCCAGGCGGCAGCACCGCATATTTCCTGGAAGGGAGAACCCTCATGGTGCCAAAAAGAAGGCTGAAGGACGTCGTGCGCTTCAACGGGCTCTAGCGGGCCGCTTTTCCTGCCGCACGGCAAGGGCTTCCAGCTCTTCCATGGTCTTTGGTATCAGTATGCCGCAGCTGAGGAAGACTTCCTCGGTTTCGGCGTACTGGTAACCGAGGACGCCCATTATGGATATTGCCACGGCTTCAGGATTCATGAGCTTGAAAAGGAACAGCGCTGTTGAGACGTCGCTCACCGCCGTCTTCCCCCTGCCGGACCTGCTGCACATGCACAGTATCTCGGAGGGTATGGCCGCTGGCGCCATGCTCACGCCCGGCCTCCCCTCAGCGCCCAGAAAGTCGCCGAGCTCCTCTCTCGGGTGGTATTTGAACAGCGTCCGCCTGCCGCTTTTTCCAAGCGCGTCAAGCAGCCGGCCGAAAAGGGCCTTCAGCCTTTCCACGCCCCCCAGCTGCGCATTCATCTCGGACAGCGGCGCAATTATGAACACGTCCCATTCTGGAAGCCGGCCGATACCCCATTCCTTCAGGATTTCGGCGGCGAGCCCTGCACCAGCAAGGCGGACGAACAGGTCCTGCGGGAGCGGGACCACCTCCTTTCCGGCCGCGCCCTTGCCCAGCGCGCCTTTCGCAACCAGGTCCGGGCGTATGATGACGAGCTTGTCTATATACGCGTAGTCAGGGTAGGAAGGCGCATGGGAATACCAGGGGCCGTAGATAGCTTTCTTCAGCAGTGTCCGCCAGCGGGACTCGACAAGGTAATCGGACAGGTAGGCGCCCATGCCGCCCAGATGATAGTTGGTGCCTCCCCGCTGCCGGTTCACGTGGCCTATGAACTGCCCCTCGGGTTTTTCCACCGCGGATATGAAGGCATCGAAGCCCTGCGCAAGCGTGGGCTCGCTTGCGAAAAAAGCCCTCAGCGCGCCTATGTTCTTCCTGCTGGCGACGGCCCGCCGTATCGCCCCGAAACGCACCTGAACCTTGCCGTATTGGCCTTCGAGGAGCAGTATGCGGGAGAATGGATTGCCCTTCCACCGCTCGAGCGCGTCCCTGAATCGGTCCGCACCGCGGAAGTCGAAGGGAAGGATGAGGTATTTAATCCGGTTCTTGTCCTGGAAGGAGGCAGTGCCCGTGGCGAGTAGGACCAAGAGCGGGGTGGACGCGGTGTAAACACTGCACCGTTCCGGTCCCTCTGTCATGAGACGCTATTGGGCAGAGATGTTTTTATATCATTCTTCCCGCATCGCGATCTTCGGCAGGGTAGCGAACCTCACCCGGAACGCTCTTTTCAGCCCTGTCATCGCACCCCGGAATTCCGATGCTGTTTTTAGTCCCTGCCGCCAGGAAGGGGCAGCCGGGAGCGGACGAATTCCTGCATCGTGGTAAAACGCAATGAGAATGCCTTTCTGAGGGCGCCCAGCGCATCCGCCAACACCCTGAAGTTATCATCGGAGGAAAATCCGTACTGTGTAGGGTCGGCCCACTCCGGTGGCCTGAAGAACTCCCAGTCGTGGCTGTAGGAAACAATGAACGGCCGCTGGCCTGAAAGCGCCTGCACCCTCGCCACCCGCATGGCTGCGGCTACAATGCCATCGGTGAACGCGCCGGTGGCAATGTTACACGTGTTGAACATGGCGTACCTGGCGGTCAGAGAGCGCCTGAACGCGGGGCGGGGGTCGAAAGAGACCGGAACTTCGGCAACACCCTGCCGCATGCCAAGGACGGGTGTCCCTCCGGCATAGGAAGGGAATGAAGAATCTACAGTGAAGCCCGTGGCTTTCAACAGCCCTAACGAGGTGTCGTCCAGAATCATCCGCGGGGCTCGGAAGGAGAGCGGCCGTGGGAAGCCCACATCCGCGAAAGCCGCGAGTGATTTCGTGAGGCCGCTTTTGCGCACTTCCGGAGGAGGCGGCGGGGCCCTCACGAACCAAGAGCTGCCCCACAGCTCATGGGCATAGCCATGTAGGGCGATTTCATGGCCATTGCCGAGGCCGTGAAGCTCCTCTGAAGCCCGGCCCACCAGGTTGCCCTGCACGAAAAGCGTGGCCCGGATGCCCTGATTCGCGAAAAATCCCTTCACCTTCTTAAGGTAGGGGATTACACAATCGGCCTTCCGGCGTTGTTCATCCCCTTCTTCTATGTAATCATCTTCCACATCGACGGTGAAGAGGAAGTCCAGTGCGGGGCGGCTGCCAAGTTCCACCTTGTCCATGCGCAGATTCAGGGAATCCCACCTTGTCCGGTTGAAGGGATAGTAAATCGGCAGGCGGGGGTCTGAGAGTAGGGAAGTGGCACGACTAAAGAATCCGCTCATAGGATTCTGATAGCAGCGGAATGGTTTAAATAACGTGGTCTGCGACGGCTTCCTGATGCGCTGAAACCTCGCGTAGGACGGGGGCGAATGGGTATAAAAAGGATTGGTGCGTCGTTTTCACATGGCTGGCTACGAAGAGGAGTATCACGCCAAGGTTCACGAGGGGCGGATAAAAAACACTCTGATCTATGAGATGGATGCGCAAAGGGCCAAACGCGAATATCTTGGCATTGCAAAAAACGGCGACCGCATCCTGGAATACGGGTGCGGTGTCGGGCAGAACATCTATCTCTCCGAGGGGGCCATTGGGTATGACATCTCGTCCTATGCGCTTGAATTCTGCAGAAGCAAAGGCATAGCGACGGTGGGCGATCTGGATAAGATTGAAGACGGTTCGCTTGACATCATCCTCTGCTCTCATGTCCTGGAGCACGTGGACCGGCCTTTCGACACGCTGCGTGAGATGGGCAGGAAATTGAAAAAGGGCGGCAGAGTAGTCCTGGTCCTACCTCTCGAGGCCCAGGGGAGAAGTTCGTTCGACTTGGATACACACCAGCACCTCTACGCGTGGACTTTCAGGACCATAAACAACCTGTTGTGCAAAACTGGGTTCAGGCCCGTGGAAAACAAAACATTGTCCATACCCACGGGCAAAAAGAAATTGCTGCCCGTTTCCAGGATCCATCCAAAAATTTACGAGCTTGCCACGTTCCTTGCAGGCGCGATTCTTGGGTACAGAGAACTCAGGATAGTGGCGATAAAAAATACTGGCTAGGCAGCGGCGGCGCAATCATAGATTCCACGGCGCTCAGTATCATGGAGGCCAGGGATACAAAGGTGATGAAGGGCTAAAGAGGGTGTTCCGCAAATGTGGCGTGCTCTGCTCGAAGAGCGTCGGCAAGGCGGCCGAGCTGGTCACATATAAAGATTGACCTTCCCGAAAAGCAGCCCGTCCACGTATTTTCCTTCGCAGAGGTAGTGGCTTTTCCTGATGCCTTCCTGGTCGAACCCAGCGGCGAGGAATGCCTTCGCCGAAGCGGTGTTGCTTGAATAGCAGCCTGCGGTCAGTTTGTGAAGCTTGAGCTTCTGGAAGGCGTAATCAGACAGGAGCTTCAGGGCTTCGGTGGCATACCCCTTCCCCCAGCAGTCCTTCTCTCCTATGATTATGCCGACGTCGCCGTAGCCGTGCTCCCGGTTTATCGGCCCGAGTTTGATGTTGCCGATGTGCCTGTTGCCGTCCTTCAGGACTATGGCGAGGAAGACGATGTCCTTGTTTTCCAGCGCACGCTGCACGAATTTCTTCAGGGATGCCTTGTCGTTCTTCGAGAAGCGCGCTTCAAGGAAGCGCGTGACTGCAGGGTCGTTCATCCAGCCGCAGTAGGGCCCGTCCACATCGGAAACCGCTACTGGGCGCAGGCATATGCGCTGGCCTTCAATCCGCAGTTTCTCCATGGAAAACACTTGCCCGCTCGCTGTTTTAAATACTAACGAGGATAGTAGAAACCATGAACTGGAAATCCAGAAAGGTCCTGGTCACCGGCTCAGGCGGCTTCATAGGGAGCCACCTCACCGAAGAGCTCGTGGGGCTGGGTGCCGACGTCAGGGCGATGGTACACTACAATTCTGGCAACCATTGGGGCAACCTCGAGCTGCTGCCGAAGGAAACACGCAATGCGCTGGACATAGTCGCAGGCGACGTGCGCGACCCGTTCTTCGTGCGCAGGACCGTGAAGGGCTGCGACGCTGTCTTCCATCTGGCTGCGCTCATAGCCATACCATACTCCTACATAGCGCCCAGGGACTTCGTAGATACGAACGTCAACGGCACGCTAAACGTGATGCAGGCGTGCCGCGATGAAAACGTGTCAAAGGTCGTGCACACATCCACCAGCGAGGTCTACGGCACGGCAAAATACGTGCCCATAGACGAGAACCACCCCCTCCAGGGCCAATCGCCCTATTCCGCCAGCAAAATCGGCGCGGACATGATCGCGGAGAGTTTCTACTCGTCTTTCGACCTGCCTGTAGCTACGCTAAGGCCGTTCAATACGTTCGGGCCGCGTCAGTCCGCGCGCGCAGTGATTCCGGCGATAATAGCGCAGATGGCAGCAGGGAAAAAGGAGATTTCGCTCGGCTCGCTCGAGCCTGTGAGGGACTTCACCTATGTGAAGGACACGGTAGGGGCGTTCATCAAGGTGGCTGAATCGCAGAAGACGGTCGGCACAGTGGTCAACTCGGGCACCGGCCAGGGCAGGACCATAGGCGAGGTCGTGGAGCTGGCTAAAAAGCTCACGGGCAGCAAGGCAGCCATAGTGAAGGAGAAGGAGCGCGTGAGGCCTGGCAAGAGCGAGGTCATGCGGCTCGTCTGCGGCAACAAAAAAATCGCTGAGCTCGCAGGCTGGAAGCCCGAATACACGTTTGAGAAGGGCATGGCCGAGACGGTGGAGCACATAAAGGCGAATTTGGCGCGCTACAAGCCGGACATCTACAACATATGAGTGATATTATGCAGGCGATACTTCTGGCGGGCGGGAAAGGGACACGGCTGATGCCATACACGGCTACGTTCCCGAAGCCGCTCGTCCCGCTGGGCGAGAGGCCCATACTTGAAATCGTCATCAGGCAGCTGAAGAAGGCAGGATTCAATGACATAATCGTGTCCACGGGCCATCTTGCAGGGCTGATAGAGGCTTATTTCGGCAACGGCGAAAAGCTGGGCGTGAAGATAAGGTACGTCCGCGAGGAGAAGCCGCTGAACACGGCCGGCGCGCTCGGCATCGTGGAAGGCGCAGGCATCCGCCTTGAAGATGATTTCCTCGTGATGAACGGCGATATATTGACCACGCTCGATTATGGGAAGCTCATGAAGTTCCACAAGGAGAAGAAAGCCGTGGCGACGATAGGCGTATTCGAGCGTGTGCAGAAGATAGACTACGGGGTCATAACGGCTGGCAAGGACCTGGCGTTGCAGGACTATGTCGAGAAACCGGCCATGCCGTTCCTTGTCAGCATGGGCGTGAACGTGCTCAGCCGGAAGGCGCTGGCCAGCATAAAGAGGGGCGAGGCGCTGGGCATGCCTGACCTGATGCTCAGGCTGAAGAAGAAGGGCGAAACGGTCTGCTGCTTCAAGGACAGGTGCGAGTGGCTGGACATAGGCAGGCCGGACGACTACGAACTGGCACAGAAGGAGATGGAAGAGCACCCGGAGAAGTATCTCGATGGCTGATTATCTTGTCACCGGCGCATGCGGGTTCGTCGGCAGGAACTTTGTGGAACTGCTGGCGAAGGAAAGGCCCGGCTCGCGCATAGTTGGCGCAGGGCTGGGCGACTGCACGCTGGGAGCGCAGGGATTCGAGTACCGTAAAACTGACCTTGCTGACTTTGCGGCCGCCGCAGCGCTCGTCGCTGACGTCAGGCCGGATTTCATATTCCACTTCGCAGGCGCGCCAGGCTCTTCTGACTGGAACGACCTGTTGAGGGCGAATATCCAGACTACGGTGGCGGTGCTTGAGGCTGCGCTGAAGCTGGATAAGAAGCCGAAGGTTTTCGTGGTAGGCTCTGCTGCAGAATACGGCGCTGCTGATGCGAAGGAACTGCCGCTCAGGGAAACCAGGGCTCCCAAGCCCGTAACCCCCTACGGGATATCGATGGCCGCACGGACAGCCATAGCCGCCGGCTACGCGCAGCTGGGCTGCAATGTGACGATTGGAAGATTGTTCAACCCGCTCGGCCGCGGAGTGTCCGAAACCATGGCTCCTGGCTCATTCGCAAGGCAGGTGGCGGAAATAGCGAACGGAAAACGGCAGGGCCCGATACTCGTGGGCAACCTTGAAGCGAAACGCGATTTCGTAGACATAGAGGACGCTTCGCGCGCCTTCCTTGCAATCGCAGAGAAGGGCAGACCGGGCGAAATCTACAACGTCTGCTCAGGCAAATCGCACAGGCTGGGCGAACTGCTGGAGCTCATGATGAAGCAGACCGGAGTCCGCGCCGAGATAAAAACCGATCCGGCACGCATCAGGAAAAAAGAGGTGCCGGACGTGTACGGCAGCACGGCGAAGATAACCAAGGATACCGACTGGAAACCCAGGATAAGCTTTGCGGAGAGCATAGGGCAGATGCTGTAGTGATCCGCCCATTCAATCAGGCTCAGATGCGCTTTTCGAGTTTTGCTAATTCATTTTTGAAGCGTGCGACCATGTCTTTTTCGTTGAAGAACGAGGCGGCCTTGCGCGATTCATCAGAAAATGCCTTCTTTTCCTTCTGAGATTTGCCAAAATATTTGGTTATTGCGCCAGCTAGCTCCTCCGAATTAACCGGCACCACCAGGCCCTGGTCTATTTTCGCTGTGAACTCCTTCATGCCGTTCTCGTCCGACACGATGCACGGCACGCCTGCGGCCATGGCCTCGACGCATGCCACAGGGAACATGTCTCCGCGGGTAGGCTGCACGTAAAGTGCAGAGCGGGCGAGGACGTCGGCGACGGAAGGCACGTGCCGGCTTACGGTCATGAAAGAGGGGTTGAAGCCGGCCACGGCTTCGATTCCGCCTGGCTCCATGCGGGTGATTATCTCCAGCTCCGCATCACCGTAATGCGCACGGACGGTCTTCATGGCAGAGAAAAGAACGTCTAGCCCTTTGTTGTACGGGTCGCTGGTGGCGATGATCGCTATTGAATGCGACTGAAGGGCAGGCTTCACCTTGGACAGCGCTGCCATTGAAGCATCGCTCACGAACGGGTAGATTATGCCTGCTGGCTTCGGCTGCTTAAGGCGTGCGAGAAGCTCCATTCCGTAGGTGCCGTAGACAAGATGGCCGTCCACATCCTTTAGCAGGCTGAGCAGCATCCTGCGCTCCAGGCCTGATATGCGGCCGCTCACGAGATGGTAGAACAAGGGGCCGCAGCTCATGTTGATTATTTTGCTCTTTCCAAGAAGGCCAATGCGCCTTTTCAGCGCAGGGTAGTAGTAGCATGACTCGCAGACGACGTAGTCGTAGCCGGCCGGCACTGAAAGCGACGAGCGCAGGAGGTTCAGGGCCTTGAGCGGCGCGGGCTGGCTTTTGGCAGCCAAGATCCTTAGCTTATAGCTCGCGTTGCATGACTCTCCGAAACGGCGGTGCACTGGGTGCGCGCCGGTCAGCAGCATAAGGTCCCTAGCCATTCCTCTCCAACCACGCCAAGTATTTTTTCACGCCTTCTTCAAACGAAACCTGCTCCTTCCAGCCCAGCCGCCCTATCTTTTCCGTGCTGAGAAGCATCACGCGGACGTCGCCTGCCCAGCCGCGGGGCGTGCCGGTGTATGAGAACTTCGGCTTTACCTTCATAATGCGGCACATCAGCCCTGCGATTTCATCGACGCTAACCTTGCCCTTGCTGCCCACATTGAAGACATCATATGCCGCCTTCTGTTTTTTCCATGCGGTAAGCGTTGCAGATACGCAGTCGGAAACGTGCAGGTAGGACTTATCCTGCTTGCCGTCGCCCAGGATTTCCATCTCTCCCTGGTTTGCCCTGAGCTTGCGGTAGAAGTCCAGCATGACGCCATGCGTGCTCCTTTCGCCGAAGATGTTGGCGAAGCGGAGCGAGGTGCCCTTGATGCCGTAGGAGCCTGAGTAGGCAGAGAGATATGCTTCGCAGGCAAGCTTGGATGCGCCGTAGTTGCTTATGGGGACGCAGGGGCACGTCTCTGGGGTGGGGATCATTTCCGCCTCACCGTAGACCGTGGAGGTGGAGGCGAAGATGACGTGCTTCACGTCCGACTTCCTGCATGATTCCAGCACGGCGAACGTGCCTGCGACATTCTGCTCGAAGCTCTTGGCCGGGTTGGCCGCGCTCGAGCGCACATCCGGGTCAGCGGCGAAATGGAACATTGCATCCACGCCACGGAGCTCGGTTGAAATATCCTGCCTGATATCCTTGCGCACCAGCCTGGCCTTCGGGCTGACGTTCTCCTTCTTTCCGCAGGAGAGGTCATCGATGACGACCACTTCGATGCCGCTGCGGTGCTCTCCGGCAATAAGCTCATCCACGAGGTGGGAGCCTATGAAACCGGCTCCGCCCGTAACCGCGATTCTCATCAGGAAACAATTGCTGTGCTATGTTTAAATATACTGAAGACGAAGAACTGCCGGGAGTTGCAGGTTGCCATGATAGTTCTGCTTGCGTATTTTCTGGCAGTGATGCTTGCCATTGGTTTCGCCGCATGGCGGCTCCTGGGTGTTGAGGAGGAGGATGACTGTACGAAAGCCTTCCTCTGGCTGGCGACAGGCATCATCGTTTTCGTGATGGCGGCCATGGTGCTTGGCTTCATCGGCCAGGCGAATTGGGTTGCATACCTTGCCATCGCCGCTGCCCTTCTTGGCGCTGCCTATTGGAAAGACAGCAAAGCGGGCATCAAATACGGCCTGAGGATGCCGGTGCTGGGCCTGGAATGGAAGCTTGTCTGCCTCATCTTCCTAGTCCATCTCTACGTTTACGCCAGCGGCGCATTCTCTTACCCCTGGCTTGAGGACGACGACCCGTGGGAGCACGCAGCCGCCACGCATTACGTATCGCTGTTCGGCAGCTACGTCCAGCCTACTGACCTGCCCCTGCACTACCTCGCGCCCTACACGCCGTTCTACGACGTGCTCATGGGCGTGCTCTTCCAGGTCGACAGCTCGTCCATGCAGCTCGTACTTAAGTTCTTCAATGCCCTGCTGGTCAGCCTTGCCATACCGCTGTTCTTCTGCTGGGCGAAGGAGAGGCTTGGCAGCCGCACGGCCCTCTGGGCGGCGTTAGCGCTCGCGGTGCTGCCATGCTTCATGAGCCATTTCATCTGGGCCCAGACGCTCGCGGTTATGCTCGTGTTCCCTGCCCTGTACTTCATTGAGAGGTTTTCAAAGGCGGCTGACAGCCAGAAGAAGGCGTTTGGGGCGCTCGCCGCCCTTGCCATCGCCTCCGTATTCATGACGCAGCCCTCAACCGGAGCCATGTTCGGAGGGCTGATGGTCGCGTATATCGCCGCGCTTGCATTGTCTGACCTTGCGGCATCGCGGACGCTAAGCTTCGCGAAGCTCAGGCCCCCGGCAATCGCGTTCGGCGCAGGCCTTCTCATCTCAATCGCGCTTTTCTGGGGCCCGATGTTCGCCATGTATCCTGTGGACAAGGTGTTCGCGCAGAACAGCCTGAGCGCAAAATTGCTCACTGACGTGCAGGGGGATACCGGCGGCGGGCTCGTTTACGGCATAAGCGACTTCATCGACGCGCCGTTCGCGTCAAAGATAGACCAGCCGGTCGGCTTCGGGCCGGCGATGGCCCTGCTGCTGGTTATCGGCGTTATTGCGGCCATATACGCGCTGCGTTCCCAGGAGAATAGGGACACGGCAGCCATCATGCTGCTGTGGCTTGCCTACGGCCTGGTTGGCACTGAAGGCAACCTGCTGCCAATCAAGCTCGTCCCGCACCGCTTCTGGGTATTCCTTGCGATACCAGTAGCCATCCTCGCCGGATACGGCGCGGTGAAGGTGTTTGAGTACGTAGAGAAGAACAGGAAGGGCATGGAACTGATTGCCAAGGCGCTCATAGTGGCTGCGCTGCTGTTCACGTCGGCGTATCCCAAGGGCGTCGTAGAGACGTGGCAATGGCCGCCTGGCGCCAAATGGGTGTCTGAGGAGCAGATATCAGGCTACACCGCCCTCAAAGGCCTGCCAGCGAACACGCCTATATTCGGCTTCTGTATGGGCGAGCAGTTCGCAGACGGCATGGACAAGGCAGGCTATGCATGGATTAAGGAAGTGCGCGATTACAAAAACCGGTCCATCACCGACAGCATGGACGGCAACTATGCGTTCCTCAAGAAATACGGCTACCAATACGCTGTCATCGACCAGAGCTGCCTGAAGGCGTTCACCGCAGACCAGATAAACGCCAAGCTCAACGGGTTGGGCAGCGATGGCAGGCTCACGGTGGTGCAGCAATACACGAACCAGGCATTCATCACGCTCAAAGTGAATTAGTTTCGATGAGGTATCGTATCGTCCTTCTCACGCCGTCTTCTATGCTGACCTTCGGCTTCCAGCCGAGCGCTTCCATGCGCTTTGTTGAAAGCAGGACGACCGGCTGGTCCCCGACCCATCCGCCTGCGCCACCGGTGTGGCTGTACTCGACGTTAGTCAGGCCCATCGCCTGCACTATCATGTCAGCCACGGTGTCCACGCCTATGGTGTAGTTCTGCCCGAGGTTGTAGATGGAAGTGGCGCCGGCTTTCGCTGCTCTGGCGCCCGCCATCATCCCGGCCACGCAGTCCTTGACATAAAGGTAGGACTTCTTCTGCTTCCCGTCGCCGAGGATTTCCAGCCGCTTCGGGTCTTTCTTCAGCTTGCGGTAGAAGTCAATTACAACTCCATGCGGGTAGCGCTCGCCGACTATGGAAACGAAACGGTAGATGGAATTCGCTATCCCGTAATACTCTGAATATGCTTCAATGAGCGCCTCGCCGGCCAGCTTTGACGCCCCGTAGAGCGAGTTCTGCACCATGGGCGCATCCTCCGGCACCGGGAATACCTTCTGGATGCCATAGACCGCGCCTGATGAGCTGAACGCAATGCCTTTTATGTCGTTGAGCCGCATGGCCTCAAGCACGTTGTGCGTCGCTATGGTGTTCTGCTCCAGGTCTATCGAGGTATTTGCCATTCCGCCGCGGATGTCTGCGTTGGCAGCCAGGTGGAATATGAAATCAGCGCCCTTGCATGCCTTGATGAGGGCGCCCTTCTTCAGGATGTCAAGCCTCTGGAATGAGTAGTTTTTGGCCTTTTTGTGCCCTGCAACGACTTTCGGCTGGCCTGTGCGCATGTTGTCCAAAACGAGCACGTTCGCGCCCTGCGACAGCAGCTCATCGACTACGTGCGAGCCGATGAAACCCGCGCCGCCTGTGACAATAACGTTCTTTCCGGCGAACATCAGCGCACCGCCCTGTCGTTGAAGACGATGCGCGAGCCCTCGCTTGGGAAGCCGAATTTCATCTCGCGCATGGGAGAGAGCGCCTTGCGCACCGCCGCCTGCTTCTCCTCTTCGCAGTAGAACATGAAGAAACCGCCGCCACCTGCGCCAAGGACCTTGCCACCGGTTGCGCCAGCTTCCTTTGCCGCAGAGTAGTAGTTGTCTATGAGCTCTGTGCTGACGCCGGAAGCGAACGTCCTCTTCAGCTGCCAGGACTCGTCAAGCATCTCGCCGAACGAGCTGAGGTCCCCGCGCTCCAGCTTTGATTTCGCCTGCTCTGCCATGGAACGCAGGCGGTTGAGGTATTCGGTCTTGTCGCCTATCTTCTCCTTCTGCTCCTTGAGCACCCTGCCAGAGCTCCTGCTTACGCCGGTGTGGAAGAACAGGAGCTTTTTCCTGAAGGCGGCCAGCGTGTCCTGCTTTATTTTCACAGGCTCGACAGAAACGGAGTCGTCCTTGTTGAAGCGTATTAGGTTGAAGCCGCCGAAGGCAGCTATGTATTGGTCCTGCTTGCCGATGGGCTCGTTGAGGACGTCTATCTCTATCCTGCAGGCGGCCCTGGCCAGCTTCTCGGCATCCGCAGATTCGCCGCGGAACGCGTAGAGCGCGTTCAGGACACCGACAAGGAAGCTGCTGGACGACCCGAGGCCTGTGCCGTGGGAAGGAAAATCGGCGATTGCGCTCACTTCTATCGCCCGGTCCACCCCTGTGAAGCGCAGCGCCTCGCGCAGCGTTGGATGGAGTATCTGGTCCACGGAATCCACTATCTCGGTAAGGCGGTAGTTCAGCTGTATGGCATTGTCGAACTTGTGGTTTGCCATTATGTAGACGTACTTGTCTATGGCCGCGCTGAGCACGCATCCATGGTCCAGCTCGTAGTATTTCCTGAAATCGGTTCCTCCGCCGAAGAAGGATATGCGGAACGGCGTCCTTGACGTAAGCATGGCATCAGGCCTTCCCCATCTGTTTTCTTATCAGGTGCATCTTGAGCAGGTGGCCGATGATGAAATGCGCATCCTCGGCTATCTCCACATTGTCCGTTTTCGCGATTATGCTGTGTTTCGCAAGCGAAGCGAGCTTGCCGCCCTTGAATGCGGACAGGCCGACTGTGTGCGCGCCCGCGCCATTAGCGTACTCTATGGCACGCAGGACGTTGGGCGAATTGCCGCTCGTGCTTATGCCCATGACGACGTCGCCGGGCTTAAGCAGGCTCTCCAGCTGCTCCTTGAATATCATGTCGTATGACGTGTCATTGCCCCAGGCAGTCATCAGCGGCACGTTCTCGTTGAGGCAGATAATCCGGAGGCGCTTCTTGCCAGGGACTATGGTGCCCTTTGACAGGTCCGCAGCGAAATGGACTGCGTTCGTGGCGCTGTCGCCATTGCCGAAAACATAGGCTGTGCCGCCGCGGGCATTCATTTCCAGCAGGAGCCCGGCAAGCGCAGCCACTTCACCCTCGTCTATGACGTCCAGGCATTCTTTCAGCATTTTCATATAGGAGCGCAAATCAGGCGCATTCATGCTATCCCTCCGCCGAGCGATTTTTTCAGGCGCTCAGGTGTGCCGATGTCAAGGATGCTATCCCGTGTCATGTAAGCGTAAAGCTTCCCGCCTTTCTTAAGGACTCCGGGCAGGGCTTCCTTGTCCAGCATAGATTTACCATCAGGAAAATACTTTAAGATTGCCTTCTCGAAGCAGTAGACGCCAGCGTTGGAGATATTGGCGAATTTGTCGCCTGGCTTCGGCTTCCCGAGGAACTTGGTTATCTCCCAGTCCGGCGTGACCTCGAGTATGTCGGAATCGTAGGGGTGGTCGCTCTCATGCACCGTGAGCGTGCCCAGCCCGCCCTTTGCGGCGTGGAACTCAGCGAGCTTCCTCAGGTCCATGTCGCCGAGCAGGTCGCCGTACATCATGATGAACCGGTCTCTGAGCAGGGGTGCGGCCTGTCTCAGGGCGCCGCCGGTGCCAAGGAGTTCCTTCTCTATGGAATATTCGATGTGCACGCCGAGCCTGCTGCCATTGCCGAAATGCGCCTGTATCAGCTCTGCCAGGTAGCCGGCGCAGATGACGATGTCCTTTATGCCATAGCGCGCCAGCCAGAGGACCTGGTGTTCCAGAACGGGCTTTCCCTTCACCATGACAAGGCCTTTCGGCAGTTTTTTCGTCAGCTGGCCGAGCCGGGTGCCAAGGCCGCCTGCGACTATGACGCCCTTCATATCCTGCCCACCACCAGCTTCGCTGCTTCGTAGAGGCTGTTGCATGTGTGGTCAGGGGCTGCCTCGTACCTTCCGTCCTTTCCGCCGTATCCAGTCCTGACGAGAATCGTTGTGCAGCCGAAGCTTTTCCCCGCGGCCATGTCCCTTGTGCTGTCACCTATCATGAAGCACCGTTCCGGCGGCACATTGAACTTTTTTGACGCCTCTTCCAGCATCCCTGTCTTCGGCTTCCTGCAGTAGCAGTCAGTGCGGTATTTGGGGTCGCCTTCGGGGTGGTGCTCGGGGTGGTGCGGGCAGTAGTAGATGGCATCCACGTGCGCGCCCTCCCTGGCCAGGAGGGACTCCAGCTTTTTGTTGATTTGTTGGACGTCCTCCTCGGTGCAGAGGCCGCGCGCCACCACTGGCTGATTGGTGACCACAGCAACCTTGACGCCGTGGGAATTGAGCAGCTTTATGCCCTTTGCTGAGCCTGGGATTAGGGCAAGCCTGCTTTCGTGGTGGAGAAGGTCGACCTCTTCGTTTATGGTGCCGTCTCTGTCAACCAGCGCCAGAAAACCAGGTTTCATACGGATGTAATCTGTCTTGAGCGTCTTAAAAATAGTGCGGAAACTACGGCCTGAACCTTTCCTTGAGCAGGAATACGCAATCCTTCACGCCGTCCATGAGCTGGACCTTGGACATGCCGCCCCTCCGCGCGTAGTTTATGGGGACCTCGGCTATCCTGAGCCCCTTCTTCACGGACTGTGCGAAGAGGTTGCACTCCAGCTCGAACGTGTACGCCGTGACCTGTATGGCCTTGTAGGCGCTTTTCCTGAACGCCCACATGCCCGTGCATACGTCGCTGACCGGCTTCAGGTAAAGCACGGTCGCCACCAGGGAGATCATCTGGTTGCCAAAGCCATTCATGAAAGACATCGCGCCCTTCTCGAAATGGCCCTTGAAGCGCGAGCCCATGACAACGTCGTAATCCTTGAGTTTGGAGAGGAACTTCGGTATGTCCTTGACTGGGTAGGTCAGGTCTGCGTCAATCATGGCAGCATAATCAGAGTCTATCTCCCTAAAGGCCGCCTTTATGGCGAACGCCTTGCCCTTCCTTTTCTCCAACAGGATGCGTGCGCCAAGCGATTTGGCGATTTCAACTGTTTTGTCCGTGCTCAGGCCATCTATGACGACGATTTCCGCCTGCGGCACGGCAGCCCGGACCGCCTTTATGGTCCTGCCGATGCTCTCTTCCTCGTTGAGCGTGGGGAGTAATACGGAGACAGAAGGCATAGGGAGACAGTTGGGCGGAAAACATTATTAATGAAGTGCCTGGAGTCTAGCTTTCTATCCCGGATATGCGTTCCAGGACACCCTCCATGCTGTGCTTGTGCAGGTAGGCGACTATCACCGGCAGCGAGAATGAATCCACCACAATCATGCTGATGCGGGTGAGGAAGCCGAATGCCACGCTTGACTCGAAAGGCACGCCGAAAGGCAGCAGCACGGCGGCAAATGCAGCCTCGCTCGCGCCGGCGCCGGCCAGTGTCGGGGTCGGGATGAACTGTATTATGGTTATGGCCGCCTGGAACACCATCATGAAAACCAGGTCCCACGGGAGGCTGCCGGTGACCGATATGCCTAGGGCATGGGAAATGCAGAGCCATTCCACGGCTTTCAGAACCCAGGTGACCAGCGTAATGCCCATGACGCCCCATTTCAGGTCCAGGATCCGGCCTGAGTGGGTGTGCATGCGCCTGAGGAAGGAGAACAGGGTTGAAACGACGGGTAGCCGCTCGGCGAATGAGAAGTGCTCCAGAAAAGGGGGGTGGAAGACAAACAGCCCTGCGAATAATATTGCGCCGAGGGCCGCACAGACAACCAGGAGGTTCAGCACCATCCCGCCGATACCAGCCTTGGATACTATGAGCAGGGTGAGCACGATGGCCGCAAGGGCTTTTATCAGGAAATCGAAAAGCTGCGGGCCGAAAATGGCGGTGACGGTCTTCTCCGTGGCCATGCCGAATTTGGAGGAGAGGGAGAACGCGGTGAAGAAATAGCCAGCCCGCGCGGGCGTGAAGTCAGAGGCCAGAAGCCCGGCCAGGTTGGATGGTGCCGCCTGCATCAGGCTGAGCCGCTCCCCCATGGCGGCAAGTACGAATTTTATCCGGTACGCCATCACGAACGTGACTGCCGAGTAAGCCACGAGTGCCAGGGCGAGGAATTCGGGCCTGACCCTCAGCAGCGTATTGTATATCTTGCCCGCTCCGACCAGCCAGAACACCACCACGAAAATGGCGAGCGATACGAGGAGGTTGAGCACGAGCTGCATGCGTTTGTCCAAATGAACACCGTGACTGGCATACGGCTGCCGTCCAACCTATTCTGTCCGGCAACCGAATAAAAAGATATGGCATG